>JAVBQI010000111.1:0-7060 GCA_031549145.1 Thermoguttaceae bacterium
ATCGACGTCGGAACCGTCGAGAAGCATTTGTCCGCCGATCAGACGCCGAGCCTCCTGCTGCGATCGTTTGATAGTGCTCATAACCCTATTACGACGGTTTGAGCAAAATGGTTCAATATTTTTCCTGAAAATCAGTAATGACACGATGCCAACACCCGATTTTTGGGTTCTGCAAGCCGAATCGGTTGTTCCCAAAAAATCGAATAAAACGATTTGGATCGAAAAAAAATTTTTTTTTCTTGAAAAGAATTCTCTTCTTTGAAGAATCGCATCGAACGTGTTGTAAGATTCCCTATCAAGTTGATCTCCCCCCCGACTTCAATCTGATTCCCCCCCAATCTCCTCCCCCCCATGATACCGCCAGAAAAAGGCGGCTTTTCAGGAGTAAGCGTTTATGCGGTTTAAACTGATGCGTTTCTTGACGGCCCGATCGGCTTCGTTGTTGCTTTGTATGCTTTTCTCCTCCTCCTTGTCGGGGCAGGTTCCGTCGAACGACGCGGCAACCGCTCCCGATCCGGCTCAGCCCCGAGGTTCCATTTCGGGGGCCGCTCCCGGCTCCGGACTTGGCGTTCCCCGAACGACCAAAATTTTTACGGGAATCGCCAAACCGCTCCCCGGGGAACAACGGCTCACGCCCGAGCAGGCGGTCAAGCCGAACGGTCCGATCCCCGGAACGGCCGTACATAAGGTCAATTCCTACTATTGGCTGCGGCCGAGCATGTACCCATACGGCTACGGCTATGGTTATGGTTGCGGATACGGTTGCGGTTCAGGTTGTGGTTGCAACTCCGGTTGCGGCATCAACGGCCCGCTCAACCAGGAACCGGCCTTGCCTCAAGGCGGAAAGTGCGGCGTCAGCGAAACCGGCGGCGTGATCGAAACCTCCCCTATCCTTCAAATGGGTGGCAACGCTCAAAACGGCAAAGGGACGATTCCGGTTCCGACGCTCGCCCCGCCCAATCCGGATTCCGGGCTCAAGGCTCCGACCTTGCTCGGCCCCAAGGAAGCCGGTTCGGCTCACCCGACGGCCGCGAACGCTCCCGAAGACTGGGGCAACTTTTTCGGACCGCATCCCCGGCCGGAAAAAACTTTCCCGGTCGGTCTCGATCCCGACGCTCCGCGAATTGATCACATTTTCCCGAATCCGGTCGGCCCGCCGCGGCCGTTGCAATACGGCGGCGTGTTTGATTCCCGGATTCTCAACGCTCCCTACGCTCCGGCGGAAGCGCTGCCGAAAGTCTGGTCGAACGGCCGGGAGGTCACGGCGACCGAACGCTCCCACTGGGCCGAAGGACGCGCACCGATCATCCGTCGTCGCCTGGTTATGGCTCGGCACACGAACGTCGCGACCAGTTTGCCGCAATTTTGTGACGGGTTGGAACACTGCCCCGTCTGCTGTCGCGCGTACCTTTGCGGCTGCGGGGAAGAAGAGTGCCGCTTCTGCAATCCCGATGCGAGAATCGGACCCGCCCCCGTTTGCGAATGCTGCGGCGAAAAACGACCCTGCATACACGGCAACATGTGCAAAGGCCAACTTGGGCACGCCCCCTACCGCGAATGGGGCAACACGAGCGGCGGGATCGCCTGCCCGATCTGCAAATTGGCCGTCGAATCGGTTCCCTGCGGCTGCTGCGAAAAATGCCTCAAAGGGGAAACCTGCGAAAATTACAAACCGTGCGGCAAATGTCCTTCCTGTTTGATTTTCGAGAAGTGCGATCTGTATCGGGCGCACCGCAATTGCGTTTTGCCGGCGAAAACCAACTCTTGCAACCGTTGCGACAACACGATCAACGGCGAACCGTGCGGGACCTGCGATTGGTGTCGGGAAAATTCCGGCAACAACCACGAACCGTGCGGGCACCAGGAAGTCGGACTTCTGAACGCAAAGACCGTTTACAATCCGTACAATGAACCGAAACTTTTTTCGGCCCCGCCGCGGTTCATTACCGACCGTTTCAACAACCGGGCGAGCAAGTTTCCGATTTACTATAATCCGGCCCCTTACTATAAGGAAATGTCGAACCCCTCGACCTGGGGCGCGTTCCAACGTCCCTTTACGCATCGCTGGACGTGCGACCTTTGCCGCAACGAACCATGCACCTGCGCGGCGGCGGGACATGCCGGACAGGTTGCCTACGCCTTTGCGTGCAAGTTCTGCAACCGGACCCCTTGTGCTTGTGCGGCGGAAATTTGCAACGCGAACATGCCGCTCAATCCGCAACAGGTTCGAGCGCAATTGGATCAATTGGAAGAAGAATCGAAACCGAAACTCCCCGACGAACAGCAAGGCTCTTCCGAAGGCGGTTTCGTTCCGACGGTCCCGATCCCTTCGGCGCCCCAACAGCCCGCCGAACCGAATATGTGGTCCGTTCCGCCACCGCCCCCTTCGTTGGACGATTCGAGCATTCTCCCGCCGGGCAACGATTTTGAAACCCAGGGACCGCCGCCCGAAGCCGCGGGAGTTTTGGAAGAGAATAATTCGGTACGCGGTTCGACGGCGACTTTCCCCGGCTCGGGCGCAAAACCGCTCGGAGGCGAAGGGCGAATGCTCGGCGACGATCCGCTTCCGTCGGACTCGACCATTGCCCCGGGAACCCGGGGGCGGGTCTTGGGGGACGAGATGCCGCCGCTTTCTTCGGAACGTTCCGTCGTTCCGGGAGCCAAGGCCGTTCCGTTAGACCAAGGGGCTCCCTTGGGGAGCGGCGGTCGCGAGCTGAGGCCCGGTTGGACACCCCCGCCCCCGCCGCAAAACCAGTCGCTTCCGCCGCAAGGCCAACCGGTTCAAGCCAGTCCCAAATCGAAAACCTCGAAGTTGTTTACCGACTTCGCGCCGATGTGATCGGAAAGGCCTGTTCGGTACCTGATCTTCAGAAAAAATCAAATCAGAGCCGCGCCCGTAGGAAGAGGTTGCCCTGTTGAACCGCTCCCTCACGGTCGCGGCTCTGATCGGATTGCTCGAAATTTTTTTCTGAAGATCGGTCTATTGAATCACTCCTTCGTTAATTCCCGCGGTATTCCCATGTTTTCGGTCCGTCTCGACTCGCCTGATTTGACTTTTACGGCTTCGCACCGGATCCGTTTTCTCGACGGAACAAGCGAACGGTTGCACGAACACCGCTTTCGGATCGTCGCGACGATCTCCGGCCCGCTCAATACCGCCGGTTACGTCGTCGACTTTCTGCTCTTCTCGAAAATCCTGCGGGAGATCCTCGATTTCCTGAACGGAAAAATCCTGCTGCCGGAAAACGAGCGGAAAAATCACGATACCGAAAACATCTTGCGGCTCCCGATTCCCAGCACGACGGCGGAGTTTTTGGCCGCCGACATTGCCAAACGCCTTTCGCGATTGCTCCGGAAGCAAAACGGATTCGCCTTTCCGCCGGAACAATACGGCATCGCGATTGAACTGGAAGAGGCGCCCGGTATGTGGGCCGGGTTCAAAATGTAGGGAGCAGAGTGTAAAGTGTAGTACAGGGTTAAGAAATTGACCTTTGAGAGAGAAGAGTGATTCCGTCATCCCCGCGCAGGCGGGGATCCAGAGGTTACGGTTTCTCTCTGGCCCCCCGCCTACGCGGGGGTGACGAAGGTCATTTCATATTTTTGTAGCAGGGTGAGGCTCGACGCCTACGCCAAAGACCTTTCGCGAATCCTCTCGGGCCTACACCGAATTGCGTCCTATGTCGTTCGTTTGACACCAAAAAATCGATCAAGGAGCTGATATGACATTCCTTCAACTTGCCAAAGACCGTTATTCCGTCCGGAAATTCAGCGACAAACCGGTCGGGAAAGACAAGCTCGCCCTCATTCTTGAAGCGGGCCGGATCGCGCCGACGGCCTGCAATAACCAACCGCAACGGATTCTTGTGATCGAAACCGACGCGGCCCGGGCCAAACTGAAAGAGTGCACCGCGCATCATTTCAACGCTCCGCTCGCCTTGCTCGTCTGTTACGACAAAACGGCCAGTTGGAAACGCGGCTTCGACGGCGACGACAGCGGAACGGTCGATGCGAGCATCGTTACGACGCAGATGATGCTCCAGGCGTTCGAACTGGGGATCGGCTCGACCTGGGTCGGTCATTTCGACCCGAAGAAAATCCGCAGCGCATTCCAACTGCCGGAAAATTATGTCCCCGTCGCCGTTTTGCCGCTCGGTTACCCCGCCGCGGATTCCCAACCGAATCCTCTTCACGACCAACGGGAAGCGACGGAAAAAACCGTGTTTTACGACGGCTTTTGACGCACTTTGCGATCCTCTTATTCCGTCCGGCCGAACAGGACGAGGCATTGGTCGTCGGTTTGCGACGTTCTTCCGGCGAAGCTGCGGACCGAGGTGACCAGATTGCGACCCAATTGGGTGACAGAGGCCGCTCGATGCATGTTGAGATTGTCGATCACCCCTTGCATGGAATAGAACTCTCCGGCCGAGTTCATCGCATCGGTCAAGCCGTCGCTCATCAGGGCGAACGATTGGCCTTTTTCGATCTCGTACTCGAAAACCTCGTATTCGGTGTCGGGAACAATCCCGAGCGGCAACCCGCCGGTTTCGTTCATGATCGATTTGGTCTGCTTCGCCGGATCGTTTAAGATCGGCGGAATGTGTCCGGCATTGAAAAACCGGACACGATTCGTCTTCGGGTTTAAAATCGCGAGCAAGAATGTGATAAACCGGTCGTCCCAACGGCTTTCACAAAACGAATTGTTGAGCCGTTTCATCGCCGATTCGAAACTCGGCTCCATGAGCAGGCAATACCGCACATCCGCGGAGAGCTTCGCCATCAGCAAGGCCGCCGAGATCCCTTTGCCGGACACGTCACCGACGGCGATCGCGATCAAACCGTTCGGGAGCGGAATGTAATCGTAATAATCCCCTCCCAGGAATTTGGCCGGCTGATAATAATCGAAAAACTCGTAATGCTCGATTTCCGGATGATTCACGGGCAGGAAACCGCGTTGAACTTTATGGGCGATGTTCAATTCGCCTTCCATGATCCGTTCCTTGAGCATCGCGCCGTGCAGCTTCGCGTTTTCGATCACGATCGCGATTTGATAGGCGACGCTCACGAGCAGGTCCAATTCGTTGTAGGTGAACTTTTTGCCGCCCGAACGAGAATCGACCTGGATCACTCCCAGGCATTCGTTTTGCTCCGAATCCATGATCGGGACGGCCATCACCGAGAAAATATGGTAATTGACGATGCTTTCGGTCGGATCGAAACGGGAATCCTCCCCCGCGTTGTCCGAAAGAATCGCGGCTTTCGATGCAACGATCCGTTCGAGGATCGAGCGGCTGACCCGAACCGAATCCTGCGTCTGCGGATTGCGATGTTTATAAGCTTTCAGCTCCAGGCGTTTGGTCTGCTCGTCGAAGAGCAGGATGCACGCGCAATCCGCCTGCCGGAAAATCCGAAGGAGGTTTTCCAACAGTTGCGGCATGATGTTGTTGATATCCCCGTGCAGGTTTCGGCCGATGTCGATCAGGGCCTTGAGCTTCAATTCGGCGTTGGCCGGATTGATATGCCCTTTTTGCGGAGCGAGGTTGATTTGGGATATGATATTGATCGGGTCGTCGGCTTCCTCGTTATCCTCGACGACGACCTGGCTTTGCGGTTCCGCGAACTGTCCCGAAATGTCCGATTTGGTGTCGCTCGTATCGGAGATGAAATGAAATTCGGCGTCGCAGACCCGGATGATGTCCCCGTCGAACATGCGGGTCCGGGCATCGATCAGTCGGCCGTTTAGCATCGTTCCGTTGCGGCTGTGCAGGTCTTCGATGAAATAGCCGTCCGGCTCACGGATGATCCTCGCATGTTCGCGGCTGACCGCTCCGTGATCGAGCACGATTTCGCAACAGGGATGCCGACCGATAATCGTCGAATCGCAAACCAGAGGGAAGGTTTCCTCGGGCGTTGTTTCGGTTTTGGACGTCTGCAAAAAGGCCATGTTTCTGTGCGCGGTAGGAAAATCAAAGAGGGGAACGATACACTCAAGCCGGTTAAAATTTCCGTCTTCAGCACGGCAGCGGCCCAACGAGGCCGCGGGTTTGTCGAGGGCGAAGCCTACCGCCCCTACTGGCTACGGTATATCGAAAAATGCTCCCGTCAATGTACGCTATATTCTTCCGTTCGTCAAATCCCCTCGAAAAACAGGGACGGTAGAAAACGGAGGCCAGGGAGCCGCGGGGAGACCAATAAAAGCCGGAAAAGAGCCGTACTCGGCGTATTGACGGTGTGTGGCATTCAATCCCGACACCCCGTCAATGCGCTGCGCTCCTTTCCGGCTTTTGTTCTTGCCTGCGGCCCACGACCGTGAACGGTTACCGTTATTTCAATGTCGGGAATGAAAACCCGATTTCAAGGGCGAGGGGCCCCCATTGGCACTTGAAAGGAATCGCGATCGGATGAGCGTTCGGCGGAAAGTGCAACCGGCAGTTGTCGCCGCAAAGGACGTTCGGGAGGCTCATTTGAAGATGAAACTCTTCGAGCTTCGCCTTCGCCCCTCCGGCAACCATGTTCGTGAGTTCTCCGACCGCGTCCATCACATCGTCGTCCGTTTCGGTAATCTCGGTCATCAGCATCGCCGAGGCCGCTTTTTGGGCGACGGCGTGCGACATCGACAAAACAATGGTCCCGACCGCCCTGCCGCCGACACCGATAATGCCGCTGACCGGGTGTAATGCGCAGTTGTTTTCCTTGAGGCCGAGCCCGGTCCGTTGGATCGGGGTTCCCAACATCGTCTCAAAGGCGTTTTCAAGAGCAACGATCACGGGATTAATGTAGTCGATTTCAATGGCCATAAAATTCTGGGTTGTTTGAGGTAAAAGTAAAGGAAAAAGCGGCACCCGTTCGAAAAATCGGCAATTTTTCAATTGTTCTTCTGTCCCTTAAATCTAACCCTTTCCTCCGAAAAAGTAAAGGGATACGCCAGACCGTCTTCAAGTTTCACGGAAAAAATTGCGAACAGATGTGGGGATTTCTTCGTAGGGAGAACAGGACGTGAATGGTTCGCGTCGTTTTTTCTCACAAGGAGGTTACAAAATGCCCGCCGCCGAAGCCCGCTCCA
>JAVBQI010000069.1:0-8293 GCA_031549145.1 Thermoguttaceae bacterium
GGGATCAAAACGGCGTACGACCTCGCGAAAAAGCATTTCCGCAAGGAAGGGCAAAACCGCGTGATCCTCTGCACCGACGGAGATTTCAACGTCGGGATCACCGACAACGGGCAACTCGAATCGCTGATCCAACAAGAAGCGAAGAGCGGCGTGTTTTTGACCGTGCTCGGCTTCGGCATGGGCAACTTCAAGGACAATCGGCTCAAGCTCCTCTCGGACAAGGGGAACGGCAATTACGGCTACATCGATTCGATCGAGGAAGCCCGCAAGTTGCTCGTCGAGAACCTGACGGGAACGCTGATCACGATCGCGAAAGACGTCAAGATTCAGGTCGATTTCAACCCGGCCCAGGTCGGAGCCTACCGGCTGCTCGGGTATGAGAACCGCAAGCTGCAAGACCGCGATTTCAACGACGACCGGAAAGACGCCGGAGAGATCGGCGCCGGGCACACGATCACGGCCCTGTACGAGATCGTGCCGCTCGGCCGGGCGATCCCGAGCGAAAACCAGGTCGACGCCTCGCGGTATGCGACTCCGGAACCGGCCGAGGAAAAGAAAGAAGAGCCGAAAGCCGAGACGCCGGCCGAGCATCGCGGGGAGCTGATGTTCGTCAAGCTGCGGTACAAACAGCCGGATGCCGAGAAGAGCGAGCTTGTGACCTATCCGGTCGCATGGTCCGAATCGACCGACGCGTCGCGAAGCATGAGCAACGATTTCCGGTTCGCGGCGGCGGTCGCCCTGTTCGGAATGTTGCTGCGGGACAGCCGATATTCGGGAGACGGTTCATTCGCGACGGTCACGGAATTGGCCGGTCCCGGCGCGGACGTCGCCGACCCCGAAGGGAAGTATCGCCGCGAGTTCCTAGAGTTGGTCAAGAAGGCTGCCGCGTTGTAGGAACGAATATCACGTGCAACAACGAGCCGGGGGCTGTGCCCCCGGTTTGCATCGATTTTGAGTTGTTATCGTTTCTCGTAGTGAACGAAACCGGGACCGCAGGTCCCGGCTCGTCAAATATAGACTTCTCTTGCGAAAGGTCGCCTGATACTGCATAATAAATCCGTTGGCAAGGAAAAACGATCTTCTTGACTCTTTTGCCGTATCGAGGATTGACCATGCAACGACCTTCCCTCGCTCCAAACCCGCCGGGCGACACGCCGATCATCGTCCGTTGCGGCAAATGCGATGCGATCGTGCCGCCGGAACAGGTCGACGCCGAGGCCGCGATTTCCGTCTGCGAACAGTGCGGTGCCGTTCGATTCCTGAAAGAATTGGAACAGACCGTTCCGCTCTCTCTGGGGCGATACTCCTTCCAGCAGAAAGGAGAGAAGTTTCGCGCTTGGCAAACCTGCGGTTTAGGCTATCTCCCTTTCGCCTTGTTCGCTTTGTTGCTTCTCGCGCTCATGCTGTACGCCTCCCTCGGCACGGTTCCTGTTTTAATCGCCGCGATCGCTTCGGTTTGGACTCTTTGGCTCTTTCTCGAATGGCGAATCCTCCGGATCGATCCGGAGGTCTGCCGGCTTATCTATAGCCCGTTCCTGATTCCGTTTGTGTTCAAAGTTCCCCGGCGCGATATTGATAAAGCGGTGCGGGAAAGTTCCTGCATTCCGAATCGCGATGTCGTGCGGCTGTATTACCGCGGCGGTTCCTTTGCCGTCGAATACGTCCGACCGGGCCAGGATTCGCTGATCCTCGGCCGCTTGAACCATTACCTGTACACGGTTCCGCCGGCCGATCCGAATCCTCAAGCCGCTCCCGTTGTTCTCGGCGGCCGCGAGGCCGAGACCGCCGAAGTCCGTCCCTACTGCCCTGCCTGCGGGCACAAGGTTCGGACGGAAAACCTCGATTTCTCGCGGTTGGAAGGTAAGTGCGACGCCTGCGGCCGGGAATACCGGTTCGCCGAATCGCCGCTCCGCATTTTCCCGCAAACGCCTCCGTCGACTCTGGAAGGGGTCAAAGTTGAAAAAAACGATGAACGGATTCGCATCGACTGGCAGAGCACGTTTCAGACCGGCGAGATGATAACCTTCCTTGTTGTTTTTGTGGGGATCATCCTGATTGATTATCTTCGCGATTATTTTGGGGAAGTGCCGCCTGCTTCCTGGTTCCTTGGTCGGCTCTGCACCTTTGGTGTTTTGGCATTGATTTTTTTCGTTCGAGCGCTCCCGGAAAGTTTAGGCCGCTGGACGATTGATTTCGACAGGGAAAAATTCGAGGTCATTTACCGGTTCGGGTTTTTGCGATTCCGCCGGATTTTTCCGCGAGACGAGATCGTTGCGTTTTCTTTGAACGATGGGAGCTGGGACGAAAAAGAGCGAACGGTCCGGTCCTTCGGCTTTTGGCCTTTTTTGAAAAGCAATGTCGTTCTCGTGCGACGGGACAAAGAACCGTTCCGCCTGCCCGGAATCACGAACACGCCGCAACCGTCCGTTTCCGTCTGGTTGATGAACGAACTCAACGGATTTCTGGGCAGCAGCGGCCGGGTTGTGAGAAATGAGTAAGGAGGCCAACCCGTCACGCGCAATAACGAGCCGGGGACTGTGCCCCCGACTGCCTCAAATTGAATTGTTATACTTCTCGCGCGGGCGGTGCAGTCGGGACCACAGGTCCCGGCTCGTTGTTTTTGCTCCCCCAATTCTTAATTCTTAATTCGCGTTAACAACGCGCCGCATCCGGCGGGAAGCGATCGTCCTGCCGCCGCCGGGATCGACAGCGGGAAGGTTTTGACGCGACCGCTCCTTTTTTCTCCGAGACTGGTTTGCAGCAATTTGCCAAGTCGCGGCTCGTCGAACTTGGGGGTATGACAGCTCAGCAACAGGAAACCGGCCTCGGGCCGTATCAGTTCGAGCGAGTTCCGCAGTAGCCCGGGGAGGTCTTTCGAGAGCCGCCAAACTTCGCCTCGCCGCCCATGCCCGTAACTCGGCGGGTCGAGGATCACGGCGTCGTACCGTTCGCCCCGCTTGAGTTCGCGGCGAACAAACCGGACCGCGTCCTCGGCGATCCAACGGATTTTCGAGTCGTGCAACCCGGAAAGCTCGGCGTTGCGGGCGGCCCAGGGGAGGAGATTCTTGGCGGCGTCGAGATGCACGACCTCGGCCCCGGTCGCGGCCGCCGCCAACGTGCTACCGCCTGTGTATGCGAACAGGTTGAGCACGCGAAACGGTTCGGTTCCCGTTTTTTTCGCGATCGCTTCGCCGATCAACTCCGCGATCCGCCGCCAATTCGGAGCCTGTTCCGGAAAGACGCCGAGATGCCCGAACGGCGTGCACTTCAACTCCAAGCGTATCGGCGGAAAGCCGACCGACCACGGCTCCGGCTGGAACGGCTCGCCGCTTGCCGCGACCCAGGTTCCGCGCTCGCCGACAACGTCTTGCGATTCGAGCACGAAACGGGCCGTCGCCTCTCTCCAAAGTCCCGGCCGTTGCGGCCGAAACGGCTCCGCCGCCGGACAGGCCCGGTCGAGAACGTAAGGCCCGAACCGTTCCAACCGCCGGGCATCCCCGAAATCCAAAAGCTCGTATTCGCTCTGTTGCATGAGGAGGCTCTGGGATATCGGGTTGGAGGTAATTTCGGGTTTTGTAAAAAACCGACATTGGTTCGGAGCAAACTCTTCAAGGCAAATAAATTTCCGTCACCCCCGCGCAGGCGGGGGTCCAGAGGGAAACCGTAATCTCTGGATCCCCGCCTGCGCGGGGATGACGGAAAGTTGGTTCAATATTTTTTCAAAGGCCCTTCCCGCTATTCCCCAACAAACAACAACGTCTGCTTCGGTTCCAACCGAATCGTGATCGAATCGGCGGCGTCCGTTTTATCGAAAACGGCGGTTGTGATCTCGCCGTTCGCCGGGTCGAGGGTCGACCAGCTGCGGGGCTCACCGCGAAGCGGGACCGAGAGTTTCCCTTCATACGTTTTCTCATCGGCGTTCATCAGCAGAAAAATGTCCCGCGAATCCCGCTCGAATCGACCGAGGGCGATCCAACCGCTTTTCGGCTCGATCGCTGGCAACTTGGCCGAAGCGAGCGGTTCGAGGTTCGTTTCGACAAGAATCTTGCCGGCAGGAACCGCATTTTTGTCGTCGGTCAACACGAACGGAATCTGCTTGCGAACCAGTTCCTGCCCGAGATGCTCGAACGTTTTAACCGTTTCCTGCATCCGCTTCGTCTGTTTGTCGAGCGAAAGCGGATCGGCTTGCGGCAGGTACTCTTCCTGCAACTCGGCGATCGGGTAATAAAGCGACACCTCCCGGACCGGCTTCGCCGCCCGGAGGATCGCGTTCAACCGACCGATAAACTCGCAATACTTTTTGTGCGTTTCCTCACCGCGGCCTTGAATGCCGTAATACAGTGTAAACTCGGTTACCCCCCAAGCCGCCTGCCAAGCGCTCGCCGCGCACATCGCTTCGAGCGGGACATGCCCTTTCCCCTCCATGATCTGGGAAAAATCGCTGATCTCGGTCATCACCAAACGGCGGTCGGTCAATTCGGCAGCCGTACACGGATACACCGCCGCCCGCCAACCGCCCCAGAAAACCGCCCTCGGGTCGCTGTTGAGCATATCCAATCCCGGCACGTCCATTCGGCAGAGAATCTCGATTTTGTTCCCATCCAACGCCGGATGCGCGACCGTCGGCTCTTCGTGCAGGCTGTGCCCGCTCGCCGCGAGCCGGAGCGGAATGTTCGGCTGTTCCGGCGTCGGGACGCTCGAACCGGCCGCCTTGCACCAATCCTGAATCGCCCCGTAATACCGCCGGGCGTTGAGATCGCCGAGCAGCGACCAGAAATTTTTCCGAACCGATTTGTCATTCTCCGATTCCCCCTCGAAAAGACTTTTGCGAAGCGGCAAAAGATCCTCGCCGTACTTTTCGCGGTACTTTTCCGGCAGGTCGGCGACCCAGGGGACCATCGGCAGCGGCTTGAGGTCCGGATCGATCGGATCGTCGACTCGGACGTTCTTGCGGGCATCTTCCGGAATCTGGCCGATGTTGATCGCGTTCATTGACGGCTCGTCGGTAAAAAATGCTTCGACCTGGTCGAACAATTCCTTGCCGAGCCGGTCCCGGTATTGTTGATGGGTCACTTCCAAAAACCGGGCCGTCGCTTTCGCATCGAGCAGGTTCGGGTACCGTCTCGCGGCCGCGTAATTGTTCGCGGCATGGGTATATTCGTAAGCCGGGCGGACGGAAAACGGGTCCGCCTTCTCTTTGTCGTAAACGAGGGCGATACATTCGAGTTCCGGATGCCCCCGGAGTACGACCCCGCCCGCTTCGGGGCTCGGGTATCCGTCTTCGTCGTAAATCCAAACCCGCAGCCCGACCTGCCGGGCACTGCGAACGGCTTCGACGAATGCGGCCCATTGCTCTTCGTCGTACAGGTAATTCTTGGAGCCGAGGTTGGTCACGATCCCGCCCAGCCCGCACTTGTCCTTGAAATAGGACATCCCTTCGGGGGTGGTGTGGTTGACGAACCCGCCGTGTATGATTTGCAGCGGCCGCATCTCCGCGGAAGGGGATTCCCATTCCTGCCGCCATTGTTCCGGAATCGCCCCCGCGACAAACGTCGCCGGGCAAAGGAGAATGAGAAATAAAAGGGTATAAGACAGAGCTTTTTGCATGTTGGTGTATTGGCAAAGGGTCAAAGGTTTGATTCGTGTCGGTTTGATACAAGAGATCTATGATATCAGAATGGGGACGTTTTTCCAATCAAGCCCTCCCTCAACGAGCCAGGGGCTGTGCCCCCCGACGGGTTGCCTTTTTGGCTTGTCGTCTATGTGAGTTGATTTGCAATGTTATCTTTTCTCGTTGTGAACCAGTCGGGACCACAGGTCCCGGCTCGTCGTGCCGCGTGTTGTACGAAAGACAAAAACCACGACCTTAGCAGACCGCGAAAATGTGATAAAATGAACCTTCAACATCACCAATCCTTTCAAAATCGAACTATTTGAGACAACCATCGCATGATCCTCACCCTTGAAACGAGCTGCGACGAAACGGCGGCCGCCGTGATCGACGAAGACCTCCGGGTGCTCGGCTCGGTTGTCGCCTCCCAGGACGAACTGCATGATCGGTTCGGCGGCGTCGTCCCCGAAATTGCTTCCCGAGCCCATCTCGAACGGATCGTCCCGGTTGTCGACGAGGCGGTTCGTCGGGCCGGAATCTCCCTCGCCGATCTCGAAGCAATCGCCGTCGCCAACACGCCGGGCCTCGCCGGGTCGCTGTTGGTCGGCCTCTGCGCGGCCAAGGCACTCTGCCTCGCCCTCGGGAAACCGCTGATCGCGATCAATCATTTGCAGGCCCACATTTATGCCTGCAAGATCGGGTTCCAGGTCGATCCCTTCCCTTGCATCGGGCTGATCGTGAGCGGCGGGCACAGCAGTTTATACCGTTGCGAGAGCGCGACCGATTTTACGTTCCTCGGATCGACGATCGACGATGCCGCCGGAGAGGCGTTCGATAAGGTCGCCGCGATGTTGGGATTGTCGTATCCCGGCGGACCGTCGATCGAACGGGCCGCGAAAAACGGCAACCCGAAAGCGTTCGATTTTCCCCGAGCGTTGCTCGATGAGCCTCACCGGTTGCAGTTCAGTTTCAGCGGCGTCAAAACGGCGGTCCGTTACAAACTGGTCGGGCCGGGAAAGGCCGACTTTTCGCAGCTCCGGCTTTCGGAACAGGAAATCGCCGACATCGCGGCTTCGTTTCAGGAAGCGGTCGTCGACGCCCTGGTCGGCAAAACGATTCAGGCGATGCGGGCGACCGGGTTTTCGACCCTTTGCATCGGCGGCGGGGTCGCGGCCAATTCGCGATTCCGGGAAAAGATGCAAGCGGCCGCCGACGAAAACGGATTCCGGCTTTGGATCGCTCCGAAATCTCTCTGCACCGACAATGCGGTGATGGGGGGCATCGCGATCGAACGTTTGAGAAAAGGGCTCTTCGAGCCGTTGGATTTGGACGTTTTTCCCGGTTTAGTGAGAGGATAAGATGAGGCTTCGGGCTTCAGAAAAATTTCAAACGCCTTGATCGGAGCCGCGACCGTGAGGGAGCGGTTTTGACAGGGCAACCACTTCCTTACGGGCGCGGCTCCGATTCGATTTTTTTCCTGAAGCCTTAAAAATTAACGACACCCTTTCCCTTTTTGCAACTTCTTAATCCGATGCATATTTTGACGGCGGGGCTGAGCCCGGCATTCCAGCAGATCATGCTTTTCGACGACTTGCAGGTCGATCATGTCAACCGAGCCGTTCGAACATGGTGGTGCGCTTCCGGAAAATCGACGAACGCCGCGATCGGCGTCGAAACGCTCGACCGGACCGGCCAAAGCGTTCTGCTGACCCCCTTGTCCGGTCCCGGACTCGAAATGATGCAACGGGAACTGGCGGCCTTGGGCGTCCGGCATCGCAACGTGCTGAGTTCGGTCCCGACCCGGGTCTGTACGACGTTGATCGACAGGAAAAACCGGACCGTGACGGAACTCGTCGAAAACGGCCAAACGCTGGACGAAAGGGAGTTGGAACGGTTTGTCGGTACCTTTCGCGAAGAGTCGGAATCGGCGGAGATGCTGATTCTGATCGGTTCGCTGCCCGAGGGGACACCGCCGGACTACTATCGGCGTCTGTTGGAATCGCGACCCCGTCCGATCCCGTTTTTGTGCGACTTTCGCGGCGAAGAACTGTTGCACGTCCTCGATTTGCGACCGATGCTGGTTAAGCCGAATCGTTCCGAATTGGAAACGACGCTCGAAAAAAGTCTCGCTGAGCCCCGGGAGCTGTTCCGGGCGATGCGCGAACTGAACAGTCGCGGGGCCCAATGGGTGATGGTTTCCGACGGGCCGAAAGCCGTTTACCTTGCCTCTTCGGAGGAAGCCTACCGCTTTCCAACGATCCCGGTCAAGGAGTCCGAAGTGGTCAACCCGATCGGCTGCGGCGATTCGATGAGCGCGGCACTCGGCTGGTCGCTGTGCCGCGGCGATGCGGCCCCGCGAGCCGTCGCGATCGCGATCGCGGCCGCAACGGTCAATTTGCGAGAGCTGCTCCCCTGCCGACTTGACCCGCGAGTCGTCCTCTCCCTCGCCGAAAAGGTTAAAATAGAACCGTGGTTGGGCGATTGAAAATTTTTCGAATAACAGCCGGAAACGTGGTCGGGCGATTGGCTGATTTTCAGATAAAAAATCAATCAGAGCCGCGGGCGGCATGGAGAGGATGAGCCGCGGAACCCCAGGGGATCGGGCCGGGGGGTGGTTGTTTTTTTATTTGGAAAAAAGAGACTAGCGCCACCCAGTGTACGAGAGGTGTTGTGACAAGGAGA
>JAVBQI010000157.1:0-2706 GCA_031549145.1 Thermoguttaceae bacterium
GTGGAGCGGGCTTCGGCGGCGGGCATTTTGTAACCTCCTTGTGAGAAAAAACGACGCGAACCATTCACGTCCTGTTCTCCCTACGAAGAAATCCCCACATCTGTTCGCAATTTTTTCCGTGAAACTTGAAGACGGTCTGGCAATCCTCGTACAGAAGAGCCCAGCGGACTTGTTGAAAAGGAAAAAAAGGTTAAAATCATCGCATGCGGATTTAATGAAAATAACAACAACGCATATTGAAAACAATGGCAATTCCGGAACTGAAGCTTATCGGCGAATCGATTAACGATTCGATCCCCTCGACACACCGGCTTTTTGAGACGAACGATCTCGAAGGGATCAAGGAAATTGTCCGATCTCAAGATCAAGGGGGAGCGGCTTACATCGATATCAATATCGGTTCGCGTCCCCCCGAATTGATGCAAATGCTGGTTCGGGAAATCCAACAGATCACTTCGAAGCCGCTTTCGATCGACTCTCCCGATCCGGTCATTGCCGAGGCCGGACTCGCGGCCTGCGACCCTTCGCGGGGCAAGCCGATCCTCAATTCGATCTCTTCGCTCCGGATTGAAATGTTCGACCTTTATGCCGTGATCCCTTTTCGTCCGATCCTGCTCATTTCCGAGCAGCTGAGCGGCGGAGCTCGCGGGGCCTGCCGCACTCCCAAAGAGACTTACGATGCGGCCCGATTTTTGCTTGAGAAGGCCAAAAGAACCGGCATCCCGAAAGAAGATTGCATTTTCGACCCCGGTATTGCCCCGATTGGGAGCGATTCCGAAGGAAACCTCAAGCGGTTGTTCGACTCGCTGAAGCTGATGCGAAAAGACCCCGTGTTCCAAGGAACGCATGTTTCGGTCGGCTTGAGCAACTTTACGGTGATGCTGCCGTCGAAACGGGCCGACGGTTCCCCGCTCAAGGGGCCGCTTGAAAACGCTTTTTTGACCGCGGCAATGCCGCTCGGCCTCGATTACGTGATCGGCTCGGTCAAACGGAATTACGAACCGCTCCCCGCCGATCATCCGGCGATGCTTTGTTTCAACGACTGCCTCGAACAAGGCGGTTTCGAATCGATCATCCGGCTCCGGGAGTACTATAAGTAGAGGACGAATCAGGAAATTACTGATCTTTACATAAAAATTCGGATCAGGGCAGCAGCCCGAAGCGTAAGCGCCCGGTTTTCCAATACGGAAACGCGGGGCGAACCCGGCGCTTACGCTTCGGGCTGCTGTTTCCGGTGTTCGATATGTTTACCTGAAGATCAATAAGAATTAAAAATTAAGAATTATGAATGGGACTTCGCGACCGTAGGTCGCGGCTCTCTTCCCACTTCCCACTTCCCACTTCCCACTTTCCTCTTACCATGCACGAACGTATCGTTATCACCGGGATCGGGCTGACGGCTCCGAACGGGAACAATCTCGCGGAATATCGGGCGGCCCTGCTGTCCGGGAAAAGCGGCATCCGGGATTACGAGATTCGGTATTTCGGCAAGACCCTGGCAGGGATCTGCGATTTTGAAACGACGAAATACCAGACGCGAAAAGACGTTCGCCGCGGGACCCGGGCCGGGAGTATCGCCGTTTATTGCGCGAACGAGGCGATTGGCAATTCCGGCATCGATTGGAGCGGCGTCGACAAATCGACCGTCGGGGTGTACATCGGGATCACCGAACACGGCAACGTCGAGACAGAGAACGAAATTTACAACATCAAGCAGTACGATTACGACTGCAAGATGTGGTCGCATCACCATAACCCACGGACCGTCGCGAACAATCCGGCCGGGGAGATCACGCTCAATCTCGGCATCACGGGGCCGCACTATTGCCTCGGAGCGGCCTGCGCGGCGGGCAACGCCGGAATCATTCAAGGGTTGCAGCAGTTGCGACTCGGCGAGGTCAATCTCGCGCTCGCCGGCGGGGTTTCGGAGAGCATTCATACGTTCGGGATTTTCGCCGCATTCGCCGCACAAAACGCCCTCGCGGTCAACGCCGACCCGGCGAAAGCCTCGCGGCCGTTCGATAAGGACCGCAACGGAATCGTCGTTTCGGAAGGGGGCTGCGTTTACGTTTTGGAGCGGCTGTCCGACGCCCAAAAACGGGGCGCGAAGATCATCGCCGAGGTGCTCGGCTACGGAATGAACTCCGACGCGAGCGATTTCGTGCTCCCGAATCCCGAGCGGCAGGCCCAGTGCATGCAAAAGGCGCTCGATCGGGCGAACCTCCGGCCGGAACAGATCGACATTCTCAACACGCACGCGACGGCGACACCGAGAGGGGACGAACAGGAAATCGAAGCGATCCGTAATGTCTTCGGCGGTTCGAAAAAGACGTACATCAACAACACGAAAAGCTTTATCGGACATGCGATGGGCGCGGCCGGGGTCTTGGAATTGGCGGGCAACCTGCCGGCCTTTGAAGATCGGATCGTGCATCCGACGATCAATTGCGAGAATCTCGACCCGGAATGCGAGATCGAGAATCTCGTGATCGGGGAGCCGAAGAAAATCGACTCGGTCGATTACATCCTTAACAATTCGTTCGGGATGGTCGGCATCAACTCGGTCGTGATTGTTGGCAAACCGGGTTAGAAAATTTCAAAAACATACAGTCGACGGGCCGCCGACGCCGGTACCCGGGCGGGTTTTGTCTAACTAATAAAGAATCATAGGGGGCCGCAAGATAAGCGGTTAGGGGGGGGGGGGGT
>JAVBQI010000021.1:0-21755 GCA_031549145.1 Thermoguttaceae bacterium
CGGCGAAGGACAAGGACGATCTGGTCCGAAAAGTGTTGCAATCGACGACGAACGTCAACAACGACAAACGATTGATCGCTTCCTTCTTCCACCATGCAGGACTATCAATCTGATTCGATTTTATTCCTGAAGGTCAGTAAAAGCCGGAAAGGAGCCGTACTCGGCGCATTGACGGTGTGTTGCCGTTCAATGCCAACCGGCGTTCGATCCCAGCACACCGTCAATGCGCTGCGCTCCTTTCCGGCTTTTGTTTCCGAATGCAGGCTGGAAACCCGCGGTCCAAGGAAAAACCGTGAACGGTAACGTTCTTCCCAAATCGCCGAGCGGCCAAAAATCGTCTTGAACGGGTCGCGTTCTTCGCTAAGATGGTCGAAACAACGGAACCGCGTGCTGAGCATGCGGCTTTGTTGCTCTTGCCTCATTGAAATGAGGCTCTTTGTTATCACTCTTCTCAAGCGGCGCTGCCGGTCTGCGCAAAACGAAATCTTATACAATGCCCCCAGGAATCAAGGCTCAACGGGCCGTAAAAAAACCGAAGTCCGCCCCGAGCGAACAATCACAATCGTCTTCGTCCGTTCTCAAGGAAGGTTATTGTTTTACCCGGGACGATCTCAAATACCTGCAATCCCTCTCTTTGCAGGAGAAAGTGCAAAAGACCCAGGCCAAGATTCTCGAATGGGCCCGGCATTGGAATTGGAACGTGTATGTCTCGTTCAGCGGCGGAAAAGATTCGACCGTTCTCTGGGACATGGCCCGCCGGGTCGGCAAATCGTTCCGCAAAAAAATTCCGGGCGTCTTTATCGACACGGGGTTGGAATATCCCGAAATCCGCGAATTTGTCCGATCCTTCGGCGAGGAAATCATTTGGCTCAAGCCGGAAAAGACCTTCAAGCAAGTGGTCGAAGAACACGGGTATCCCGTGATTAGCAAAGACATTTCCGGGGCCGTTTGCGGAGCCCGGCGGGGAGCGGCCTCCTCGGTCCGCAAGCTCGAAGGGCTTTCGACGGCCGGGTTGCCCGATGATTACATCGCCCGACGGTACGCCAAATACAAGTACCTGCTCGACGCTCCGTTCAAGATCAGCGATTACTGTTGTATGGAACTCAAGAAAAAACCGGCCCAAAAATTCGAAAAAGAGACCGATCGAAAGTGTATCACCGGAATGATGGCCTACGAAAGCATTCGGCGTCGTGTCGCGTATTTGAGGCACGGCTGCAACGCGTTCGATTCGGCTCGGCCGATCAGTCATCCGATGGGCTTTTGGAAGGAGCAGGACGTGTTGGAATACCTGAGCACCTTTGATATCCCCTACGTTTCGCTGTACGGCGAGATCGTTCGCGATCCGAAGTCGGGCAAGCTGCGAACGACGATGCTCGACCGAACCGGTTGCGTCTTTTGCATGTTCGGAGTTCAAAACGAAAAACATCCGAACCGTTTCCAACTGCTCAAGGAAACGCACCCGAAACTATACCGCTATTGCATGGGCCCGCTCGGTTGCCGGAAAGTGCTCGATTACATCAAGACGGAATATTGAGGGAATTGAAAATTGAAAATGGGAGAGTCTGTTTAGCCGAGCGGCGCAGACGCCGGTTCCCAGCGGGCATACCGTAGCCGGTATGGGCGGTAGGCTTCGCCTCCTGTTTAACCGCGGCCTCGTTGGGCCGCTACCGTACTGAAGACGGAAATTTTAAACCGACTTGAGGGGGCCACTTATTTGCGAATCCATTCCTGGGGGTTGACCGAAGGTTTTTTGGGGGGCGGCGGTTGCGGGCTTACCGGAGCGGTTGCAGTCGGGACGACCGACGCCGGAGCGCTCGATTCTTTCGGTTTCGGCGGCGGGCCGGGGCGCCGGATCGGCTCGCTTTTCAAATGCGGCGAGGTCGCGAGATAGGCGACGATCCGCTGTTCGACCGGCGGGCTCAAGCCCAATTCTTCGGCGAGAGCGTCCAACGTCTTGCCTCGGGCTTGGGCTTGAGACGCGGGCAGATCGGAGCCGTCTAGGGTCAACGGGACTTCGGTTCCGACCGCTCGGGCCGTCGCGATCTCCTCGTTTTGCGGTTCCGCGGATTGTGCAACCGTCGGCGGGGGCGCCAGTTGATTGAGCAACGGGCTTTGTCGCAAGGTTTCGACATCTTCGATCGACATCAGCCGGAGCGTGATTTCAATCGCGACCGGCAGGCCGTTTTTTTCGAGCGAATCCCAGGAATCGAACCATTGCGATCCGTCGCCGTACCGAAAGCGGCAATCGACGACCTCGGGCGCCCACATGTCGTCCGTTTCGGCTTCCTGTTGCAGTTCGGCGTCGATCGATTGTTTCGGCGGGGCCGGTGCTCCAGGGAAAGCCGACCCGAACTGACCAGACCCGGGAACCGGGGATTGAATCGAATCGTTTCCGGCCTGATCCCCGAACGGGTCGAGCCCCTGGTGCGCCAATTCGGTGCCGACGGCCCGGGCCTGGGCGATCGGCTGGGCTTCGCCAGTTGCGTCCTCTTCCTCGAACGCGGTTGGGTTCGGGGGCGGCCCGGTCGGTGTCTCGAAATCGAGTTCCCGGCGTGTTAAACCGCATTTCGCGTTGGGCGTTTTGAGATAGGCGGAGAGCGGGACGAAATCGTAATAGACGGTTTTCAGTTCCGGAGCTTGCGGAGCGTGCATTTGAACCGGTCCCGCGGTCGCCGGACGAAAGGTCTTGGGCATCTCCGTCGATTTGAGCGGATTGATTTGAACGACGTCGATTCGCAAAGACGTGCCGCTGCCGGAAAGCCCAAACCGCCGCACGGAATCATCCCCTTCCGCCCCGGGCGCCAACGGTTGGACGGGATCCTGAATCGCGGCCCCGAGGTCTTCGTTGAGCAGTTGGGAAAGGGACCGGACCAGCTGCGAGCGGTCGGCCTTTCGCGTTCCGGCGACGTAATATGTCGAGTACAGTTGCATCAGCGCCCAAATCATCGAAATCAGCGCGATCAGGAGGCTGATCGAAATGAGCAGCTCCAAAAGCGTGAAACCGGTTGGACGTCGGGATGTTTTCATATTTGCGATGTTCTTTCTCACGGACATTATTATACCGCAACAGCCGGAACACCGAGAGCCGGGGGAGGCGGAAGGAGGCAAAATCGATATTTCAATACTAGGCTGTGTTTAAAAATATAAAACTAGCCCCAAGCGTCAGCGCGGGGTGATACTAAGTCCCTATCAAAATTTGCTCCTGATTTTGGAATGATGTCGTCACCCCCGCGCAGGCGGGGGTCCAGAGGGAAACCGTAATATCTGAATCCCCGCCTGCGTGGGGATGACGGAAAATAAGATCATTTTTAATCTGGAACTCAGTATTGTGTCTGAAATGAGCTCGATCACCCCGCGCTAACGCTTGGGGCTAGTAAAAAACGGCTTTGCAATCCGCGCCAAACAACGTCCGTCCCTTGTCCTTTTTAGGAAAATCGCATATCATTGACGGCAATATTTCCATGTTTTTCCGATCTTTGACTCTTCTTCCGCTTCCTTTCCAACATGTTCATTTCCCTTGATTGGATTTCCGATTACGTCGATCTTTCCGGAATCGATCCGAAAGAAATCGCCGACAAACTGACCCTTTCGACCGCTGAGGTCGAGGGAATCGAAACGATCAACCGCAGCGTCGCCGGAGTGCTGATCGGCAAGGTCCTCGCCGCCGAGCCGCTTGCCGAGAAAGACGGCAAGAAATTGACGTTTTGCACGGTCGATTGCGGCTCGAAAACCTACACGACCGTTTGCGGCGCCCCGAATGCGAGAATCGGTTTGGTCGCTCCCTTCGCTCCGGCCGGTTGCGTTCTCGCCGGAAACAAAAAGGTCGAGAAAACCGAAATGTCCGGCAAGCCCTCCGAAGGGATTCTGTGCAGCGCCGCCGAGCTCGGCATGAGCGATTGGCACGAAATCGTGTTCGAATGCCCCGCCGGAACGAAGCCCGGTACGCCGTTTGCCGATTATGTGCCGGATTCGGATACGCTGATTGAAATCGATAACAAGAGCTTGACGCATCGGCCCGACCTTTGGGGGCATTACGGGTTCGCGCGGGAGCTGGCCGCGATTTTCGGCCGTCCTCTCAAAACGCTCCCCGTGCATGACCTTTCGCAGTACGACCGGCTCCCCGAATACCCGCTCGCGGTCGACGATTTGGAAAACTGCCCCGCTTACGGTTGTGTCGAAATGCGATTCGAGAGCGAGGCGGTCGTCCCCTCGCCGATCATCATGCAACGCCGGCTGCACGCTCTCGGGCAACGGACGTACAACCTGTTGATCGACGTTACCAATTACGTCAACCAGGAAATCGGACAACCAACCCACGCGTTCGACGGAGATTTGATTTCCGGGATTCGTGTCCGCCCCGGTGGTGAGCCCCAAAAGTTTCAAACCCTCGACGGGCAGGAGCGCAACCTGCACGCCGAAGACCTGCTGATTTGCGGCGTCTTGGGCAAAAAGACCGGCCCGGTCGATCTCGACGCGGCGGTCCCCGTCGCCTTGGCCGGGATCATGGGGGGCCGGGCGACGGAAGTGTCCGACGCGACCCGGACGGTGTTGCTCGAAAGCGCGAATTTCAAGGCGGGGCGAATCCGCCGGACCTCGACCCGGTTGGACCTGCGGACCGACGCGTCGCAGCGATACGAAAAATCGCAGCCCCCCTGCAACGTTCGGGTCGGTGCCGAGCGGATCGTCCAGTTGATTAAAGATGCCGGGGTTGCGCTCACTGTTGCGAGCCGGTTTACTGTCGTCGGCAGCCTCGCGGAAGAATTCCGGACGATCCGGATCGAACCGGGCAAACTCGACCGGCTTGCCGGGATCACCCTGCCGCAAAAAAAGATCGTCGCGATTCTCACTTCGCTCGGTTTTACGGCAAAATACGAGTCGGACGGTACGCTCACGGTCGGCGTTCCGCCGTTCCGGAGTGCAAAGGATATCTCGATCCCGGAAGACATCGTCGAGGAAATTTTGCGGGTTTACGGTTACGACAATATCGAGCCGATCATGCCGACCGCCCCGCTGCGGCCGCTGTTCGTCGAAAAGTCGATTCAAATGGAGCACAAGGCCCGCAAGCTGCTCGCGCTCTCGCATCGGTTTATCGAAGTGCACAATTACGGTTGGACCAACGACAATTGGACCGCCCGACTCGGCTACGATCCGGGCGAAACGCTGGCGTTGCGAAACCCGGCCGCCCAAGGGGAGGCCCGGTTGCGAACGTCGTTGTTGCCGAATCTTTTCGCGCTCGTCCCGAAAAACCGACCGATCCGCGATCAGTTCCGACTGTTCGAGCTGGGGCACGTCTATCTGCCGGACAAAACGACCGAAGCCGACCGCAAGTCGACCGGTTGCAAGGAGCAGGCCCGGTTGGCCGGGGTCTCCTTTCAGCAGTCCGGCACGACCTTGGAAGAGCATTACCTTGCGATCAAATCGGCGATCGAAGATTTGGGGCGACTGTTCGGCGGCGGAGATTTTCAGTTCCTCGCCCCGGAAACTTCGAATCCGAATATCCCCTGGGAAAATGCCGGGCATTTCGTCGAAATCCGACAAAAGGGGCAGCCTGTCGGTCGTTTGGGGGTCGTCGAAAAAAGCCTGCTCGAAAAAATTTCGCCCGAAGGCGGGCAGATTGTCTGGTTCGAAATCGAGCTCCAGCGGCTCGAAGGGGACCTGTTCCCGATCATCAAGTACGCGGAATTGCCGAAGTTTCCCGGTTCCTGGCAAGACTTTTCGTTGGTTTGGGACATCGAAAAGGGGTTCGCGGAGCTGGAAAAGGTGCTCGATTCCTTCGCCCATCCGCTTTTGAACTGTCGCGAATTCGTCGTCGCCTACAAAGGCAAAGGGCTCGAAAAGGGGACGGCGAGCTATTCGTTCCGTTTTTGGATCGGCTCGGACGACCACACCCTGAGCGGCGAGGAAATCGACGGCTTTCACAAAACGTTCCTCGGCTTCCTGACCGAGAAAAGCATCCCCCTTCGAGGTTAGGAGCCGTATCAAAATAACCTTTACAATTACACGAAAAATCGAACATTTTCATTGTTTGTTTTTTTAACACGGAACACACGGAAAGACGGAAAAACACGGAATGATTACATTTCCGTCTATTCCGTTATTCCGCGTATTCCGTGGTTAAAAAAGGACGATTGTAAAGGTTGTTTTGTTACAGCTAAAGCGAAAGCGGAGGTGCCGATCGGTAGGCGACGAAAAACAGACGTCGCATCGGCATCAGGATCGTGCCGTCTTTTTCGCGAGGGTAGGCTTTTTCCAGCGCCCGTTCGAAATCCGAAAGCAGCTCCGCCTGTTCCGGCTCGCCCGGCAACGCCGAAAGGTAGTACCGCAGCCCCGAACCCTTGTACCACTGGACGATCCCGGCGTGATCGGCCGGCCGCTGAATGTAATCGGTCCGCCAGATTTCCAGCTCGTCGCTCAGCCCGCAAAGAATGTCGTAGTAATAGGCATACCCGTGAAACTTGTCCGGGTATTCGTTCACTTTGAAAAAACCGCTCCACTTTTCGGAACGGACTAGCTTCTGCAACTCCGCCGCGAACGGCAGTTCCCGCGTGTCGGGGACCTGAACCGCCAATGCCCCGCCCGGGTTTAGCAGATCGAAAAATCGGGCCAGCACCCGGGGCTTGTCCGGCATGTGATGCACAGCGGCATTCGAAAACACGACGTCGAACTTTCCGAGGAAGCTTAAATCGTTCGCCGTATCGCCCCGAACCCATTCGATTTCCTCGGACGTCTCTCGCGCTTGTTGCAGCATCGCCTCGGACGAATCCAGGCCGATGATCACCGCCTGTGGCCAGCGGCTCTTGAGCACGCGTGTGCTGTTGCCCGGGCCGCAGCCGATGTCGATGATCCGACCCGGAGCGGCCAGGCGAATCCGCGAGGCGAGGTCGACGCTCGGCCGGGTCCGCTCCTGCTCGAATTTCAAATACTGTTTCGGTTCCCAATCGATTGTGCTCATTTCAATTCGTAACAAAGCAACAAGCCCTGGTCACGCAGGTAAAGTTTGCCCTCGTAAACGACCGGATAGGTCCAACTGAATTTATCCGATCTCTCCGGCTGGTCGAACCGCGAGAATTCCTTGTAACCGCCCGGCGAAGCCTCGACCAGGGCGACCGTCCCGTCCGATCCTTCGGAGCGAACGATCAACTTGCCGTCGACGCCGAGAATCGAACCTTTGCCGACACTGCGGTTGTTCCAAAGCGTTTCGCCTGTTTTCGGATCGACGCAGACAAGCTCCCGTTGGGTCAGCATGTAAAAATGCCCGCCCATTTGGACCAACCCGCCGTGATGACTTTCCAGTTTCGGTTTCGCGAAAATTTCTTCGGCCTGGAATTTTCCGTCCTGTGCGACCACTTTGATACCGTTCGCCCCGACTCCGTAACCGCTGGAGACCATCACGTAACAGGTGTTCTCGCCGTCGAGCCAATAGACCGGATCGCTGCAAACGGCGACCTTGCCGGGCCGGTCGACCGACCAGAGCAGCTTGCCCGATGCGGCATCCAGCCCCGCGATACGTTTGTCGCTAAACAGCAGGTATTGAGGGACTTTGCCGATCGTGACCGGAACGACCGAAGAGTACGGTGCCCGGTCGGAAACGTCTGACGACCGCCAGATCGGCTTGAACGCATCGGCGTCGCGCTCGAACGCGATCACCGTGCCGTCTTTTCCGCCGATCGGCAGAACGACCCGATCGCCGTCGATGATCGGCGACATGGAGTAGTCCCACGTCACGCCGCTGTCCCCTTTATTCAGCATGACTCCGCCGCCGAGCTGCTCCTCGACGTTGAGTCGCCAAAGTTCCTTTCCCGTCTTGGCGTCGGCAGAGAGGAGGTCGCCGAACTGGCCGATCGCGAAAACCCGGCTGCCGTCCGTCGCCGGAGTGCATCTCGGGCCGGGAAAGGCGTAAGGGTTTCCTTTGCCGGCTCCGCGTTCCCCGATCCGCAAGCTCCAACGTTCCTTCCCGCCGTCAACATCCAAGGCATAGAGGTAGCAGCCGTCTTCGCGGTCCCCCAGGCTGTAGATCATTCCGTTGGCAAAGGAGATGTTGGAGTAGCCCTCGCCGAGTCCTTCGGTTTTCCAAAGCAGCTTCGGCCCCCCTTCGGGCCAGGAATCGAGCAAACCGGTTTCGGCCGAAACGCCGTCGTGATTCAGGCCGCGCCATTGCATCCAATCGGCGGCATGAAGCGGAACGGTCAACAATAATACGAATGAAATGACAGTGAATCGTTGCATAATGATTTTTAAAAGCTGAATGGGCAAATTAGGATCGTCAGTCGCAAAGATCGAGGATTTCGCCGACTTCCTTGAAGCCGATATTCCGTCGCTCGCCGATCAGAACACCGTTGTCCTTGAAACGCCGGACGATTTCCTTGCAAACTTCGTCGGTAACACCGTAATTCTTTTTCGTCGCGTCCATACCGACCTCGCGGAAGAACGCTTTTGTCTTTTCGATGACCAGATCGACCATCTTTTCTTGATCCGGTTCCGTGAGACCGAGAACCCGACGGCCGAATTGGACGAGCTTCCCGGCCTTTTCTTTTCGCTGGTGTCGCCAAACGGCGGGAAGCACGAGAGCCAAAGTCTTTCCGTGATCGGTTTCGAGCAGGGCGGTGATTTCCATGCCGATTTCGTGGGTCGCTCCGTCGAAAGGAACGCCGCAGCCGATCCAGCCGTTCAGCGCCCAGGTCGCCGCCCAGCAGATATTGGCCCGAACGTCATAATCGTTCGGACTTGCAAGGGCTTTCGGTCCTTCTTCCACCAGTACGGAATAAATCGATTCGGCCATGCGATCCTGGAGCGGCGCGGCGGACGGAAAAGTCATATACTGTTCGGAAACATGTGTAAACGCATCAACGATTCCGTTGGTGATTTGGCTTTTCGGGAGCGAATAATTCGTTTCCGGGTCGATGATCGCGAAACGGGGGTGCACCTTCGGCGTACCGAACGATTTTTTCTCTTTGGTCTCCACGCGCGAGATAACCGACCAGATACTCATTTCGGAACCCGTCGCCGGAATGGTGATCACCGTACCGATAGGCAGGGCGTCCTTGACCTCGGCCTGTTTTTCCAGAATGTCCCAAGGGTCGGCTCCCTCGAATTTTACGGCGGCGGCAAGAAATTTTGTGCCGTCCAGAACGGAACCGCCACCGACGGCCAGGAGAAAATCGACATTCTCTTGCTTCGCCAGTGCGAGGGCCTTGAGCAGGGTTTCGTATTTGGGATTCGGTTCGATGCCGCCGAATTCGATGATTTTATAACCATTCAGGGCATGTCGAACCTGATCGTAGACGCCGTTCTTTTTGATCGAACCGCCGCCGTAAGTCAGCATGACCGTCTTGCCCGACGGGATCAATTCGGACAGAGCGGCGATGGTGCCCTTGCCGAACACAACCTCGACCGCATTACTAAAACGAAAATTATTCATGAGCGTTTTCCTTGGAGGGTGAGTGTTACTGTTGGTACTGCTCGTCGCTGACATGTTCCATCCATTGGACGGCGCTGCCGTTCAGCTCTTCCTGCACGGCGATATGCGTCATGGCATTGTCCGGCGAAGCCCCATGCCAATGCTTGAGACCGGCGGGGAACCACACGACATCACCCTGGCGGATTTCCTGAACCGGGCCGCCCCATTGTCGGACGCAACCGATGCCCGAGGTCACGATCAGCGTTTGGCCGAGCGGATGCGTATGCCAAGCGGTCCTCGCACCCGGCTCGAATGTGACATAAGCGCCGGTTGCGCGGGATGGTTCGTTGGTCTTCGAAAACAACGGATCGATTCGCACACAACCTGTAAACCACTCGGCGGGTCCCTTAACGGAAGCCTGCGAACCGCCGCGAACGATTTGGAGCTGCTCTTGCATGGTGTTACTCCTTGATTTTGATTTGACGCAACCATTGGCCCAATTCTCCGGAAGCCGCCGCGACCCGGCTGCCGCGAAAGGCGACGCCTTCGGTGACGACGGCACCCGGAGCCTGAGCGGCGATGTCGGTCGCGCATTTCGAGAGGCCGCTCCCTTCGTGCGTGCAGAACGGAGCAATCGTCTTGCCGGTGAAATCGTTCTCGGCCAAAAACGTGTTGACCGCCGGGGCGACCGTGTACCACCAGACGGGCGAGCCAATGAAGATCACGTCATAATCCTTGATCGCAGGCGGCTTGTTTTTCAAAGTGGGTTTGTGCCCCGCCGCGATTTCCCGCTTTGCCTGATCGACACAGGCGTTGTAGTCGCGAGGATACGGATCGACGGTTTGAATTTCAAACAGATCGCCGCCGAGTTTCGTTTGAATCTGCTCGGCGATCTTGCGCGTGTTGCCGGAATGCGAAAAATAAACGGTCAAAATTTTTTTCATGGCGTTTCTTTCCTAATGCGGGTTGGGACATGGCCGTATAATTTTAACGATCACGTTTCCTGTTTCGGATATTATAACACCTTCGTGTTGCGCTAAGGCAATACCCCTTTCACATTTTTTTTTCAAATAATTTCCCGAATACTTCCTTGTTCGTTGATCAATGTCGTTTAAAATATATTAGAGTAACTCTAAGGAATGAGTGTCTCCCACAATTTCGACAATGACTGAAAGGCAAGTGATGGCATCGACGTTGAACGCGACAAAGTCTACCGGTGGCAATCCTTCCCGGGTTCCCCAATACGCGATCAAGGAGGTCTCGGAGATGATGAACATTTCCGCTCACGCCTTGCGGTATTACGACAATCTCAACCTGTTTCCGTATCTCCAACGAGGAGAAAACGGCGAGCGGCTCTTTTCGGAATTCGACCTCGGCTGGGTCCGGATCGTTCATTGTCTTCGCAGTACCGGCCTCCCGGTCGCCGAGGTGCAACGTTACATCAAACTCTGCCTTGAAGGGGATTCAAGCATCGAAGAACGTGCCGGGATCATCTTCAGCCAGGAAGAAAATTTGCGGGAGAAGATCAGGGAACTCCAAGACCAGTTCGAAATTTTGCAAAAGAAAAAAACGTATTACCAGGCATTATTGGAAAATCGAGTCCTGTACGACGCCTGCAACCCCACGACGAAAAAGGGATAGTACGGCAGGCGTTGTCGGAACGCAATTTTTCCAGTAACGTGCCCTACGCCGTAACGACGACCTCGATCGCCTTATCGATGCTGTTACGCACCGGGCAGGCATTGAGGGCGGCGAGATACTTCTTTCGGTCGATCTCGTCGATCGATTCGTCGAAGGCGACGTTCAACGTGAGTTTCGTCACATGCTCCGGTTTGTCGGTAAACTCCGCGTTGACCGTAATGCTCGTCGTGCCGAGCGATTTGTTGCGATGCTTCGCCATTTCGCCCATCGTCGCCAGCAAGCAGGCCGCGACAGAACCGGCAAACAGGTCGCCGGGGCAAAACAAGCGGCCTTCACCGCCGATTTTTTGCGGCAGGTCGGTTTCGATCACGGCCCCGTTTTCCAAATGCTTGAGCAACGTCTTGCCGTTGCCGGGATAAGTGCAAAGAATTTCTGACATGTTTTTCTCCCTGTTTTTATGAATCGAGTTCGATTGATCACGTGAAAGGCACGCTGCGCGGCTAAAACGCATGCGGATCGACAATCGGGTAGGAGTCTCAATCGCACAGGGCCAGGATTTCGGCGACCTCTTTCGGACCGATCGCACCGTGTTCGCCGAGCTTCGCCTGACGCTGGGTAAAAACCTCGGCGATCTTTTGGCAGACCTCCTCGGTGACGCCGTAAGCCTTTTTCGAGGCGTCGATGCCGACCTCGCGGAAAAACGCTTTCGTCCGCTCGATCACCCGGTCGATCATCTTCTCGCGGTCCGTTTCCGTCAAGCCGAAAACGCGTTGACCGAACTGGACGAGTTTCTCCCCCTTTTCGCGACGTTGATGCTTCCAGACGGCAGGTAACACCAACGCGAGCGTCTTGGCATGGTCCGTGCCTGTGAAGGCCGTGATCTCATGCCCGATCCCGTGCGAGGTCCAGTCTTCGACGACGCCCTGGGCGATCCACAAATTCAAACCCCAGGTCGCCGCCCAGCAGAGATTGGCACGCACATCGTAATTTTTCGGGTCTTTGATCGCCTTCGGTCCTTCTTCGACCAGGACGCGGTAGATCGACTCGGCCATTCCGTCTTGCAGCGGCGCGTTCTGCGGGTAGGTCATGTACTGTTCGCTAACATGCACGAACGTATCGACGATGCCGTTGGAGACCTGGGGCATCGGGAGCGAGAAATTCGTCTCCGGGTCGATGATCGCGAACTTCGGAAAAACCTTCGGCGAGCTGAACGCCAATTTCTGCCGCGTTGATTCCCGCGAGATCACGGCCAGGGGATTCGACTCGGAACCGGTCGCCGGGAGCGTGATCACCGTCGCCAACGGCACCGCGTCCTGGACGGCGGCCCCTTTTTCGAGAATGTCCCACGGATCGGCTCCCTCGAATCGGGCGGCCGCGGCGATAAATTTCGTGCCGTCCAGTACCGAACCGCCGCCGACGGCCAGCAGGAAGCCGACGTTGTTGCGTTTGACCTCGGCGACCGCGTTCATCAGCGTTTCGTAACGCGGGTTCGGTTCGATGCCGCCGAATTCGACGACCTTTCGGCCCGCGAGCGCCTTCATCACCTGCTCGTAGACGCCATTCTTTTTGATCGAGCCGCCGCCGTAGGTGATCATCACGGTCAGATCGGCGGGAATCAACTCGGGCAGCGTCGCGATTTGGTCTTTGCCGAAAACGATTTCCATCGGATTGCAATAACGAAAATTTTTCATGAAAAGTTCTCCAAAACGTGTCGTAAAATACAGACCGCCCCCATTATACCAGAAATCGACAACCTCTTGCAGGAGGATTGCAAAGTCGAAAATTCGCGCAGCGACGCGGAGGTCGCAGAGTATTTTTATAAAAACTCTCGCGGCAACCTTACCTGTTTCGCCTGTTTTCAAATTGACACAATACTTCTCTGCGTCCTCCGCGTCTCCGCGCGCTAAAAAAACGACATCGTCATCTTCGCGGCCTCGGCCAAAAGTCATCTTGCCTGACTAAGCGAAGATGCTACAATCGCGGCATGAGATTTTAAGAAAACGGCGGCGCGGTTTCGGTCGCCGGCGAAATTCCTCCTCGTTTTTACCGGTCGCGATTTCAATAACCCCGCGTTTTTCAGTATCAACCCTCAAGGGTGACGCTAAGTTACCTCCCACTTCCCCTCGACACTTCCGCTCCCATGAATGTTCTTGTCACCGGCGGGGCCGGATATATCGGCTCCCATGCCGTTAAACGACTTCTCGCGACCGGACACCGACCGGTCGTTCTCGACAATCTTTGCCGGGGACATCGGGCTGCGGTTCCGCGAGAAACGCCGTTTTACCAAAACGACCTTGCCGAAACGGACAAGATCGCCGAAATTCTCTCCCGGCACGAAATCGGGCTCGTGATGCATTTCGCGGCGCTGACCGCGGTCGGGGAATCGGTCGCCGAGCCGCTCTTGTATTACCGCAACAACACGGCCGGGGCGATTTCGCTTTTGGAGGCGATGCGGCAGGCCGGCGTCAAGCGTTTTATTTTCAGTTCGACGGCGGCAACCTACGGCGAGCCGGACGAGACGCCGATCTTCGAAACGACCCGGCAACAGCCGATCAATCCCTACGGCTGGTCGAAATGGTGCGTCGAGCGGATTTTGCGAGATACGATCACGGCCGATCCGGAGTTCGGGGCGACGGTTTTCCGTTACTTCAACGTCGCCGGAGCGGCCGCCGACGGAACTTTGGGAGAGGATCACGACCCGGAGACGCACCTCATTCCGCTGGTCTTGTTCGCCGCGCTGGGCAAGCGGGAGGTAATCACGGTGTTCGGAACCGACTACCCGACGCCGGACGGGACCTGCGTCCGCGATTACGTGCATGTCGAAGATTTGATTGAGGCCCATGTTTTGGCGATCGATGCGATCACCCCGGGCGAATTTCGGGCCTACAATCTCGGGATCGGTCGCGGTTATTCCGTCCGCGAAATTCTCGAAGCCGCAAAGCGGGCGACCGGGCGGGAGATTCCGACGAAGTACGGCTCCCGGCGGCCGGGGGACCCGGCGGTCTTGTACGCCGATTCGACGAAAGCTCAAACGGAATTAGGTTGGCGACCGCGTTGGACCGATCCGGAAGAGATGATCGCGACCGCCTGGAACTGGCACCGCCGCTTCCCCGACGGCTACGCCGATTGAGAAAGATGCGGCGTTTCCTGCTCCCCACTTCTCACTCCCCACTTCCCACTTCCCCTGCCGTTCGCCGCACGAAAGCAATATCTCCTTTGCGATTATTTTCGTTTTCTTCCCCTCCGTCGTCTTTTCCGTCGGAACCGAAAGAGTAAAGGAGGTATTCGCAACCATCTTCCGGCCGCGGTTTGTAGGTCAACGTCGAGCGATTCGTGCACGGATCAAGCGGAATTTCTTCCAGATAGCCGAACCATAGCGGTTCGAGCGTTTCCGGATAATCCCCGTGATCGGCTTTATACCGCTCCAGAGCCCAGGCGATGCGCACCAGTTCATACCGGGCATCGGTCCGATTGTTGGCGTTATTGATCTCGCTTATACCGGGAGAGCATGAACTGAATAAAAAATCCGCGATAAGTTCCGAACGGGTTCGGATTAACGGGAGCCGCAAAAGAATATTTCCTGTGTGATAAAGTCGGTTCATCATTTCCGACAAACGCTCCGCGTTTTTTTGAACGGCTTTTTGTCGGAGAACGCGGTTTTCCCAGACCTCCTGATTTTGCGTCAACGGACCGACCAATTCCGTGAGCCGCTCTCCGGCGATATTTAAATCGATCGGCAAAAGAAACTCCGCAGCAAGAATGGGAGGTTGAAATTTCGGACCTTTGCCTTTGCCGGAAAGCGACTGAAGCATGTTGAAGTACTTCAGGGGAGTTCGCGATCGCAGGATTTCATAAAGGACGTACGACTCGAACTCAAGGCACTTCCGGAACGAATTCGGCTGGGGGAGAGAATCCCACTCCCGTGAGAACCGCTCGATTTGCTCTTTTGAAAGACTGCCGTATTGAAAAAACATCGGAATCGTCGCTTCGGCCATGTCCTCGATCACTCTTCCAATGAGTTGGGTTACCAGGATCGGATCGTTTCGAAGATGCCGTCGGGCTAGGATCATCAAACTCATCAAATCGTACCAGGCTCCCTCGACATCCCCACGGCCAAGCCGTTCGGTGATCCTGACATGCAAATCCTTGGCGAATTCCCGGTGAGATTGAACATCAGACAGCACAATAGAGATAAGGCCATCTTCCTTGGGCCGCGGTCGCCAACAGACGTAGTTCGGTTTGCGGACGCATAGCCCGAAGTAGTCGAGGCAAAGCGAACGCTCTCGGAGCCAATCGGCGACGACCGGATGCTCTTCCGCCTTCCAAGGGGCCGCGATCAACTGAATACGCAATTCTTCGGCCGGATCGATCTTCTTCTCGTATTTAGAAAGCGTCTCATCCCCGGCCTGAGACGATTCCCGATGCTTTCGCATAAAGCTGTAATAATTGGCCGAATCATAAAAAGGGGGCTTTATGTTCGGGTCGATCGACATGTGCTCGCAAAGCGGCAGCCAAGTGTCCGCGAACCACTGTTTCGATTTTTCATGCATCGGCAACTCTTCCCACGGAACGGTCTCCGCGATTCGGGACATCTCGAGAATCCGCGGCCCGCAGGCGGCGATCAACAGCCGCAGCCCGTTGTCTTCCGGCGGGTTCAGTTTGTCGATATACAGTTTTTCGAAAGCCGCGAAATAATCGACCTTCCCCCGATCATCAAGCGGGCCGCTGATCCCGGTCGTTCTCGAAGAAATCCGAAGCGGCGAGGGAATCAGGCAAAAGTAGACCGCTAACAGGAGCAGGCCGCCCGCCCAGTACCGCTTGCGTTTGTACCACGGTTTTTTTTGTAGCATGGTTTTTTAGAGGACAGAGGACAGAAATAACGAGCCGGGACCTGCGGTCCAGACAGCGGCCCAACACCAACGACCGTCTCATTGCGGCTGCATTTGTCGGAGCAGGTTGTAATAGGAGCAATCGACATTCGGCTCGGTTTTTTCCGGCGGCACGACTGCGACCGAGCGGGACAGCAGCCGCGAATCGCCGACCTGTCGGACATTCGCGAGAGCCGCGTCGTCAAACGTCCAAACGGTTTGCGGAGGTGTCGTTTCAAACCGCGAAGCTGCCGTTCGATCCGATTTCGGTTCCAACTCGTAATAATGTTGCAACAGCGAGTACATCGCGGTCATGCCGAGCAAAAAGGCGCAGGAGCAGCCGAGCCAAAACGGTTTCGCGGCCGGTGCCGCCCACGATCCTTTCGAGTCGGCGGCGTTCGGCCTCGATTGCAAGGCTTTCGTTTGTGCGATTTTCGCGAGAACCGCAGGCCGGATATCCCGCGATTCGTGCGGCCGCAGCCGGCTCAGTCGTTGTTCGAATTCGTCCATTTTTATTCTTCCTTCAATAATGTCCGCAATTGATCGAGCCCTTGTTGGTAATCGAGATGCACCGAAGAGATCGGCCGCCCGGTCAGTTCGGCGATCTCCCGGAACGTGAGGTTCCCCCAGATTTTCGAGAGAACGATTTCCCGAACGTCTTCCGCCAACCGCGAAAGGGCTTCGGTCAACCCTTCGGCGAAACCGGCGGTTTCGGAGCACGGTTCGAACCAGTTTTCGTGATCGCTTCCGAAATCGGAAAACGACGCCGTTCGTTTTTCCCGCCGCGTCTGGTCAATCGCGAGGTTCCGCACGACCCGGTACAACCATGCTTTCGGCGAACGGGGTGGCGGGGTTTCCTCCAGCAACCGCAAAAATGCCTCTTGCACGACATCTTCGGCCTCGCGTCCGCAAAGATTCCGCGCGTACAGGATCAGCCCGAGCCTGCTGTCTTCGAGAAGCGAGAACAAAATCGTCGTATTTTCCTGAGACATGGGGCGATTCCGCGAGAGCCGAGGCAACGAGCGACCGGCCCTTTGCGGTCAGCCGATAAAATTAAGACGTTTGAGAGGCGGATTTTTCCAAGAAAATTATTTTGGCGTGTTTTGAACGATTCGGCCTACTGAGTCCCAGACGAAAATTGACCCTGATTTTGGGATGATATCGTCACCCCCGCGCAGGCGGGGGTCCAGAGGGAAACCGTAATCTCTGGATCCCCGCCTGCGCGGGGATGACGGAAAGTCAGTTCAAAATCTTTTCGCGAATAGCGGCAAAAACGATGGCAACAACAAAAAGGCGGTCAAAACTAGGCAGGGGATGGACCGAATCGCGAGCAATCGCCCGATTCCGAGAAGGACCAAAACGACACCGCCAGCGATCAGGGCGATTTGCCAACCCCAAAACAGTCCGGCGGCGGTCAGGGCCAAAACCCATCCCCGACGTTGAAAAGCAGGGAGCAGCCGACATGTTGCGATTCCGAAAACCAGGCCGCCGCCCGCCCCCAGGACCGCGGTCAAGCCGTTCCCGGCGGCCTCCCATTCGGCATTCGAAAGGTGAACCGACTTCCAAAAATTTTTCAACGATTCCGGATCGTCAAACGCGATCGGATGCAAGTGTGTCAATTCCCAGGGAAACAGGAATCCGACGAAAAGCGTCGCGACGAACAATCGCACGGGAACGGCTTTGCCGTCGAATTCGATCATCCCCGCCGCGAACAACGTGATCAGCAAAACCAAATGATACCCGCTATAGCCGATCGACTCGCCCAGGGAAAACGACCCGTTGAAAAACGCGGCCGCCCAGAGCAGGCCGAACAGGCCGGCGCAAATCGCTTCAACGGCCGGATAACGCCAGGCGATCGGTTGTTTGCAGTCGCGGCACTTCCCGCGCAGGAGCAGCCAGCCGAAAATCGGAATGTTGTCGAACCAGCGGATCGGGTGTTTGCAGCGAGGGCAATGCGAAGGGGGAAACGAGAGATTTTCTCCGCGCGGCATCCGATAAATGACGACATTCAAAAAACTGCCGATCGCCGACCCGAACAGCAAAAACCAAAACAGGATAAAAAGAAACAAGCCCATGTCGAAAAGGAGGATCGGCGATGTTGGCGAACCCGGGCAAATACTGGACCGGGAAGATCAGCCCGAATCGGAGCGCAAGGAAGATCGAAAATCGGCAAGGATTTCATCTTAGCAGGAAAACGATTCCTATCAAGATAAGAGTTCTTGTGGCCGGCTTACGAGCCGTCTTTCTTTTTTCCTGATTTTCGTATAGAATCATAGGGAGACAGTAACAACCTTTTGTTGTAAAGAAAGGAAAAAACATGAGCGAACTGATTACGGAAATCAAATCGGAAGCCGAATTTCAACAGGCGACACAAACCGGCGTCGTGCTGGTCGATTTTTTCGCCCCCTGGTGCGGTCCCTGCCGGATGCAGCTGCCGGTCCTCCAAGCGGTCGCGGAATCGCTCGGCGAAAAAGTGAAGATCATCAAGGTCAACACGGACGAATTCCAGAATCTTGCCAAAAGTTTTGACGTTTCGAGCATCCCAACGCTGGTTTTGTTCAAAAACGGCCAAATGGTCGACAAATTCGTCGGGCTCCAACAGGAAAACGCGCTCAAAGCCGCGATTGACGGAGTTGCCTGAGCGCCGACCGTCACTGACGCGAGAGCAGGTGTCTCGAACGCCCCTTATTGACGTTTAGTAAGCGGAGAAGCCGGTATCCTCGCGCCCTTGCTCTTCCTCCGATTCGTGATGCAACCGGCTCGGCTGCTCGTAGGCGACAACGATTTTCTGCACCAGATGGTGCCGGACGATGTCGGCCTCGCCGAGTTTGATACAGCCGATCCCCTCGATCTCCCGGAGCCGGACGAACGCATCGGCCAATCCGCTCTTTTTGTGGGCGGGTAAATCGGTTTGGCTTGCGTCGCCGCAGACTGCGATGCGCGAGCCGTCTCCCATCCGGGTGAGGAACATTTTCATTTGTGCGACGGTCGCGTTTTGCGCTTCGTCCAAAATGATATGGGCATTGTTGATCGTTCGTCCCCGCATGTAGGCGAGCGGAATCACCTCGATCCGGTCTTCGTCCATATACCTTCGGAGTAAATCGTGTTCGATCATTTCCCCAAGGGCATCGAACAGCGGTCGCAGGTACGGATTGATTTTCGCCTGCAAATCCCCGGGCAGGAAGCCGAGGTTTTCCCCCGCTTCGACGGCGGGGCGGACGAGCACGATTTTCTTGATACCTTCCGATTTGAGCGATTCGACGGCCCGGGCGACGGCGAGGTAGGTTTTTCCGGTTCCCGCCGGGCCGGTGCAAAGAACGATCTCTTTCGAACGCAGCATCCGGACATACCGGGCCTGCCCGGCCGTTTTCGGTCGCACCCGACGGCCGCCGTACACGTCGATCGGCTTGAGCTGCGAGATTTCTTCGCCCAAAGACACTTCGGACAAGGCCCGCTGAATGTCTTCCGGGGCCAATGTCCCCTCAGCCTTCGCTTGCCGCTGAAGTTGCTCGAACAGGATCGAGGCCTTGCGAACCGCCTCGGCCTCGCCGCGCAAGAGCAGCCGGGTTTCATCGACCGTAACCTGGACGTTCAACTGCTTGCGGATCGTTCGCAGATGTTCGTCGCAATCGCCGAAAACACGTAGAAGGCTTTGAGAATCGAGAATGCTGAGAAATGTTTCTTCCATAAATTACGATTGCCCGAGTTCGCCGGGGGAGATTTCGCCAAAGATATTTTTTAACTGCCTGTTTAGCCGCGCGGCGCAGACGCCGGTATCGTAACCGTTGACTTTAGTACACCTCTCCGGTGTTGTAAATGGGGAAAACCAAAAAAAGCCGCGGGTCGTGTCGGTATTCCGACTCAACCCGCGGCTCTTTTTGAACTCTCTTGAAAAACCCGCATTTTGAAACCTGAAGACTCCGGCGTCTTTGCCGCTCGGCTAAACGGGTGAGCGATATTACAGTGTCTCCCGGTTACTCCGTTCCGTCTTCGACGTTGAGGATTCGGACGTCGACGGCGCTCGGGTCGGACTGCTGCAATTCCTCAAGCGTGATGGGCAAATCGTCGTTGTCCGGGGCCAGGAGCTTCGTTGTCTTTTTGGGGAGCGGCTTGCTGGTCGTCGCCGAAACCGTCCGGGACGTTCCGCTTTTCAGGGTCGAAGACGTTTCCGAAGCGGACGGAACCGCCGGAGTGGTTTTCGGAACGCCGACTTTCGGCGTGTTGGGCGGCGGCGGGGCCTTTTTGATCGGGGTCGGAACCGATTTGACCGGCGGGCTGGAAGCCGCCTCGGAATCGGAGTCGTACACCTCCGTTTCGCCTGAACTCAAATACTCTTCGCCCGAACTTGTATACTGCGAGCTCGAATAATGCGAACTCGCGCAGCTGGAGCAACCTCCGCCTCCGCAAGAGCCGCAGCCTTTGCAATCGTGTTCCGAGCCGTACAAGGACGACCCGGCCCGATAGTTCGGATCGCAGGCGTTGCACGAATCGTCGCCGTTTCCGGTATACGTCGGGCAACAATAATCAAAGGGCGAGGAGCAGTACCGGCATCCGAGAAGTCCCGAAAGCAAGAGCACGACGAAGGAAATAAAAACGAATTTCAATAAATTTTCCGCTGTCAGGAAGCCGCTTTTTTGCTGCGGTTGTTCTTTTAGCTCCCGCGTTTCCGGGAAATTCAATGTTTTGGACGATGATTGCATCAGAGAGTCTCCAATGGGGGAAATGTTAAACTGCGGAATACCAACGGAAGTGCAACAGTATTTCCGTTAGAATCCTTTTTTCCCTTATCGTCCATAAAATTCATACAATCCGGAAATTCTTTTTATTTTTACATTTTTTCAAAAAATTTAGAAAACAAAAACAAAAACCACCCTCATTTTGTAGCAGATGATTACAGTTCTCACCCAATAGACCTGTTTGGAAGAATCAATTTAGGTAGTTTATCGAAATTGGCAAAACAAAAAAGAATGGGAAGACGACTTTGTCAACAGAATTTGTGTGCCCCTCAAAACTTGAAACCAGCGTTTTTTCCCAACCACTTTGAGAGAATCCGCGAATCGGTTACATTGGAAAAGAGGGTGTAAATATTCAAGCCGGTTCAAAATTTCCGTCTTCAGTACGGTAGCGGCCCAACGAGGCCGCGGCACCAATGAGGCCGAAGGCTTCCCGCAGCAATACCGCGTACGGCATATCAATTCATTTTGCGGTTTTCGGCAGCGGCTTACCGCCATTCTCAATCGGCGGCAGCGGCGCCGGAGGTTGCCGCGGCGGTCCGACCGGGATCGGTCGCGGGAACGGTTGGCCGGTGATCGCAAGGTAAACAACCGCGATGTAGCAAGATAGGAACGGCATCACAAGAATATAGCCGATCCGGCAAGTGCAGCAAAAGAAAATGAGCCCGCCGATCAATACCACGAACAGGTTCCGGGTCAGAGCCGAAGTGCTGCCGGTACTATAGGCGTAGGAACTCAGCAAGGCTTGGACGGGCCCTTCGCCCCGGTCGACGAGAAAGGCGATTCCCCAAGCAAATCGGGCAAATAAAAACAGCAGACAAAGCACATTACAAAAGAGCAAGATAGCCCCCAAGGCCAAAATAACCTTCAAGGCATTGAGTTCGGGTTCGAGGAGACTCGTACAATAGTAAAACAGGTACGACGGAGACATTAAAATCAAACCAAGAAAAATTAAAATGGGACATTGCAAGGAAAAATGGTCTTGTTTCTCAATTATTCCCAAACAAATTTTGGCAAACCGAGTCTTGTAAAGTGATTCAAAATTTTGCATCTCAATCTGGCTTCGGTCTTTTGACTTTCTTCGTTCCGATTTTTCAGGGTCGGACCGAAGATCGT
>JAVBQI010000185.1:0-6644 GCA_031549145.1 Thermoguttaceae bacterium
GCCGACAGTCTTTCCGCCGACGCTTCCAATACCCCGGAAGTACGGCGCACCCTGCGAAATCGGGCTCGGTACGAAGTCGCGAGTAATTCTTACGCTCGTGGAATGGTTTTGACGCTTGCCGCGACCTGTATCGGGACCGGCCCCCGTTTGCAACTTCTTTCCGAGGATGAGGAATTCAACAGTCTTGTCGAAACGGAATTCATCGCGTGGTCGGAAGCGGTCCGGCTTTGTGAAAAACTGCAAACGCTCCGCATGGCGAAAATCACGGACGGAGAAGCATTTGCCGCGATTCTCAAAAATCCAAAACTACACTATCCGGTTGAAATTGATTTGCGTCCCATTGAAGCGGATCGCATTACGACTCCCTACCCATCCGTTACGGATGAAATCGAAGGGATCGAGTACGACAAATTCGGCAATCCGGTCCAGTATCATGTTTCGAGCGAACATCCGGGCGATTCTTCGCTTTGGTACGGAAAGTTCGAAAAAATTCCGGCGGAGTACATGATCCACTGGTATCGCGTCGACCGGCCCGGCCAATCGCGGGGACTTCCGGAAATCATGGCCGCTTTACCGCTCTTTGCGCAACTGCGGCGTTATACGCTTGCGGTGCTTGCCGCAGCGGAAACGGCGGCGGATTTCGCGGTGGTTCTTTATACCGACGCCCCGGCCAACGGCGAAGCCCAACCTTTGGAAGCGATGGATGTCGTCGAACTGGAAAAAAGGATGGCGACGGTTTTGGCGGACGGCTGGAAACTCGGACAAATCAAGGCGGAACATCCGAACACGACGTATTCCGAATTCAAGCGGGAAATTCTCGGCGAAATCGGGCGTTGTCTTCAGGTTCCGATCAACATTTTACTTGGAGATTCGTCCCGGCACAACTACGCTTCGGGCCGCTTGGATCACCAGACGTTTTTCAAAAGTATCAAAGTCGAGCAAGCGATCTGCGAGCAGGTCGTGCTCTATCCGATTTTCAAGATGTGGTATCGCGAGGCGTCACGGATCAGGTTGTTTGGAAGAAAGACACCTCTCCAAAACCCCGCGATCCCGTCGTTTGGCTGGTATTGGGACGGTCAGGAGCATGTGGACCCGATGAAGGAAGCGAAAGCGGCGGCGGCACGGATTGGAAGTCTGACCTCGAATCTTGCAATCGAATGCGCGAAAGTCGGACTCGATTGGGAAGATGTGCTGGAACAGGCGTCACGGGAAAAGAAACGCATGGCCGAACTCGGACTTGACGCCCCGACGTTCGATTTTAACAAAAACGACACTACGGAGGATGAAAATGAAGAAAATGAAACTGACGAAGTTGACGCTCGAGCCGAGCCCGATCCGCCTCGTCGCGCCAAACGAAAATGAACTGAAGACGCTTGAAGCGGGGGGCGAACCGCCGCTGCCGGTCTTCACGCTCGTCGCTTATACAGGCGGCAAAGCGCAACCGAAAGACTTTCCCTGCCCGGTCGTCATCGATCTGGCCGGTCTCGATATTCCGCTCCAGAAAATCCCCGTCCGATTCGAGCACAAGAGCTTTCAGGGCGTCGGCCATACGGAAAAGATCAGGGTCGTCGGCTTGGACGTTCTGGCCGAAGGGGTGATCAGCCGTGACACCTCCTGGGCGCGGGATGTTGCTCAATCCGCGAAAAACGGATTCCCGTGGCAAGCGTCGATGGGCGGCCCCATTTATCAAACGGAATATGTTCCTTTCGGTCAGAAAGCCACGGTCAACGGCCAGACGTTCGAAGGGGAACTGTACATCATTCGCAAGATGACACTCAAGGAGATTTCGTTCGTTGATCTGGCGGCGGACGAACATACTTCGGCGATCATCGAAGCACAACTCGAAGAAAAGGAAAATCTTGAAATGACGAATTCGTCCGACAACAAAACGGAACAAAAACCCGATCCGATTCCGCAGACCGCCGCGCCCACCGTGACGCCGAGCCCCCAAATCGATACGGTTCGCCTGATGGCGGAGTTCCAGCAGAAAATGCTGATCGACCAGCGGCGGATCGCGGCGATTGAGAAGATCGGTGGCGGTAAGTTTCCCGATCTGGAAGCGAAAGCGATTGAGGACGGCTGGGCGGTCGAAAAGTTCCATACGGAATACCAGTCGAAAACGATGCCTGACGCCTCGGTGATCGCGAATCACGCGAGGCAACACACCGGCATGAAACCTGCTGCGCTGGAAGCGATCGCGCTTTCTGCGGGCGGCTGTTCGGCGAAGTTTCTCGAATCGCAGTACGATGAGAAAACGCTGGAGCAGATCGACAAGTTTCGCGGGATCGGGATTCAGGAATTCTGTGATATCGCGTGCAGCGGTCAGCATCTGCCGAATATCCGGCGTGACGCCAGAGGATGGTTGGAAGCGGCGTTTTCCACGGCGGCGCTTCCCGGCATTCTTTCCAATGTCGCGAACAAGATGCTGCTGGAAGGCTTCTTGCAGATGGACGACACGTGGAAAAAGATCGTGAAAATCGCTTCGGTTAACAATTTCCAGAGGCACGACCGCTTCCGAATGAACGGCGAGTTCAAGTTCGAAAAGGTCGGGCCGGACGGCGAAATCAAGCACGGCAAGATCGGCGAACAGCAGTTTTCGCAACAGGTCGACACCTACGGGATCATGTTCGGTATCACCCGGCAGATGATCATCAACGACGATCTCGGCGCATTCGCGGATTTGCCGCGCAGCATTGGGATCGGTGCCGCTGACGCCATTTCCGACGCCGTTTGGAGTTGCTTGCTCGCGAACGCCGCCCAGCCGGACGGACACAAGTTTTTCAGCAACGAACATAAGAATCTGCTGACCGGTGCCAAAGCCAAACTTGACATCAACGGCCTGACCGAAGCGGAGATCAAGTTTTCGGAACAGGAACGGTCCGAAGGGCGTCCGCTCGGCATTCCGGCGAAAATCCTGCTCGTGCCCGCCGCATTGAAGGTCGCTGCCGAAACGCTCATGAAGAGTCTCACGGTCAATGAGACCACGAAGGAAAACGAGCCGAAGCCGGTCACGAATCCGCATGCCGGGAAGTACGAGACCGTTTCGACGCCGTATCTTTCGAGCAAGGCGTTCAAGGGAAACAGCGCCAGTGCGTGGTATCTTTTCGCCGATCCGCTTCGACTTGCCGCCATCGAAGTCGCATTTCTGAACGGGCAGGACCATCCGACCGTCGAGCGAGCCGACGCCGACTTCAACAAGCTCGGTTTCCTGTTTCGCGGTTACCTCGATTTCGGCGTCAAGGAGCAGGACAGTCGTGGTGCCTTGAAATGCGAAGGTTAATGCCGTTTCACGTTGAAACGTCTCGAATTTCTTCAGTATCACTCTTTTTTATAAAAATGCAATGCAAGCAAGATTTATTCATGATGGACAAGCCGTCGATTTTTTTCCCGTGACCGACGTTCCTGCCGGAAGCGTCGTGATTCAAGGGAGTCTGGTCGGTATCACGAAACTCGACGTCAAAGGCGGTTCCCTCGGCGCGGTGGCCGTCGTCGGCGTGTTCGACGTCGAAAAAAGCAACGAAGCGATCCCGCTCGGGAGCAAGATTTACTGGGACGAAGCCGCGAAAAAGGCCGTTCTGACCGTGACGGGCAACACGCTGCTCGGCATCGCCGTTCTCGAAGCGACCGCCGAAGACACTACTGTTCGGGTTCGAATCGGATAGGCTTCACAACAGACAGGTAAACCCCGTCAAAATCAGAACCAATAAAAGAACCGCAGTCCAAATCACCCATTGGGGCAGCGAACTTCTGGTTTCTTCCATGAGCACGAAACTGCCGCAATACGGGCAAACGTCCGCATCTTCGTAGATTTCCGCATGACAGTACGGACAAGGAGCGGTGTCGAGACCGTCATCATCGGAATCGAATTCCGGCTCCTCGTTTTCATCGTACTCGTCGAATTCTTCCAGATCGACTGTTCGCGGCATGGTTCATTTGAAAAGTGATCGTATCAACGCCAACTACACATTCATTCTACATGAAATGGAAAAATGATGAACAACCTTCTGGAAAACGGTCTCAAGTGGCTTTCGGGAAAGCAGAAATCTTTTGTCAGCTCGAAAGTCCTTTACCAAACATCTGACGATTCTTTTGAGGTCAACGCCGTACTGGGGCGCACGAAATACGAAATCACCGACGATTACGGTTTCAAGATCGCCGCTCACTCGATTGATTTCCTGATAGCCCACGACGAGTTGGGCCTCATTCCACGAGTCGGGCATCGCATTCTCTACAACGAGAAAGCCTACGAAGTTCTCGAACTGGGCGACGAATGTTGGCGCTGGTGCGATCCTCACGGTATCACAAGACGCATTCACACCAAACAAATATGAGTCTCACCACGAAAATCACCCAAGCGGTCGCCGATGAATTGAACAAGCACGATTTCTCGGTCGCGTTCAATGCGGTGTATTCGGTCAAACCCGGTTTCGAACTCGCGGAACTTGATGTTCTGCGGGTCGTCGTGGTCCCGAAATCGCTGGAAATCGACCGAATTTCACGCTCTTCGATGAAATACACCGCGAATATCGATATCGGAATCATGCAGCGAATCGGAAAACTGACGCCGGAAGAAGCGGTCGAATGTTTAGGCGAACTCGTCGACGAAATTTCCGAATTCCTTCAGGAAAAAACGCTGGAAAATTTCCCGGAAGCAACGTTTGCCGGGATCACCAATGATCCGATTTACATTCCGGAGCATCTGACGAGCAATCGTACTTTCACGAGCGTATTGACCGTGAAGTACATGATGATGTCATAACCGGCCATTACCAGAGCTTTGCGGTTGCTGTTGCAGAGGTCCAAATCAGCAGGGTGGAACCGCTCATTTTATTACTCGATATGGAGAAAAAACATGTTTGAAAAACTGAAAACCCTTCTCAAAGGCGTCGGAATCGCGTTCAAATACGGCGACACCATCCACGACGTCATCAATGCGTGGACAACGTATCCGGGCTTGGACAATCCTTCTGAACTTCGCCGTTGGGTCAGGCCGCTGCTGCTCGACGCTCAAGTTCTCGCGATTTCCACGAAAACGCCTATCGACGACATGATCGTTATGGCCGCTCAGCGTATCGTCGAAAACGATCAAGCATGGACGGCGGTCCATGCAATGGCACTGCTCGCTCGGGACGGCGGACTATTCAAGGACGGCGTTCTCATTCCGGAATCCACTGCCTATCAAGGGCATCTGGTGTCGCTCAACAGCGCCGCGCAGGACATTCTACCGAGGTGTCCTGTGATTGTGCATGCCGCCATCGGGCTTCTCTTGATGCTTCTCCAGCAACGCTTTACCAAATCCTAACAATGAAACAAAAAATCCACTTTTACGCGACCTTGCTCGTCACTTTCATTGTGATGATGCTTGCGGGAATCGGCACGAGTAAACTTGTAGACGATTATTTCGGAACGAAGCCGTCGTTTGAACTGTTTTCCACAGTCGAATCGAACACTATTAGCGAAACGACAACGCCGAAACCGTCGGTTTCCGAGGGCGAATTTATTACGGGTCCGATAGTCGCCGAAACCGGCGAACTCTGCGTTTTCAAGCTCAATGATCCGAAAACGCGGGCGGACTGGACGGTCGTTCGTCAAATCGACAAGGAACCTCCGGCGCTCTTTTATATTGACACCGCAGGATCGGCGCTCACTTTCTCCTCCAACATCGCAGCCAAGTATACCATTGTTGCCGCCATTATTGAAGAGGGAAAGCCGAGAATACTGCAACACGTTTGCCAGTACGGTTTGACACCGGAACCGACGCCCGGACCGAATCCCGGCCCAAATCCCAAGCCGAATCCGGAACCGCAAAATCTCTCCGATTGGGTACGTCAAAACATACCTGAAGCGGGCAAATCGCAATGCTCCGTACTGGCGTCATGTTACGAATCCGCCGCGCTGGGAATCGAGCGAGGTTCGATCAGGACGCCGGAAGCGGCGTTTTCCGCGATTCGAACCAACACGCAGACGAAAATCAACATCGCCGTTTGGAAAGACTTTTTGGATCAACTTTCCGAGATGATTAACGAAAGGTATTCCGGCAATCGGGATATCAAGGGACTCGGCGCGATGTTCAAGGAAATCGCCGACGGTCTGAAAACCGGTGTCACCGTGCAAACCGTTCCGATGAACGAGAAAAAGCCGATGGTGAATCAAGCCTATTGTCCCGATCCGACCGGGCGAGCATGTCAAATCCAACAGCCGCAAATCATTTACGGAGGCCGACGATGAAACGATTCTGGCAACTGAAACCCCTGACCTACACACAACGAAAGCGTCGTGAGACACCGCCGATCATTGAAAACGGCTGCGTTTTGAACGGTTGCATTCCGCTCGACGATTATGCCGAGGAAGTTTTCAGCGAACTCGAAAGTGCGTCGGTCGAATTCAGTACTCTGTGGGAATCCGGCGATATGCCGGTGCTCAAGTACAACGACGCGTTCAAAGCGTGGCGAAATACGCAAATCGAAGAGTGCAACAAGCTACGCAACGAGCGGATCACCTGTACGCTTCCGTGGCAAGTCTTGAATCATCTCCCGAAGGAGATGAAGAAATCGGACCGTTTGTATTTTACGCAAGGCGGGCTCGGCTCATGTTCCGGGCACGGAGACGGGTTCGGACATTGCAGTACGACGCTGCAAATGATT
>JAVBQI010000145.1:0-34028 GCA_031549145.1 Thermoguttaceae bacterium
TGAACGTTTTCGTCCAGAGCCGCGCCCTTACGCAAGGGTTTTTTTGCGGGACCCCGCTTCCTTCCGGCCGCGGCTCCGATTCGTTTTGTCCGGGTCTCGGTAATTACTTTGAAGGAAAATCAGTGTCCGGCTGCTTCTCTCATCAACTCATCGAGCATTTTCCGGAGCGAGGCCCCGTAATCGTTCTTGCCTGGGTCGGCGAACGTACAAAGGGCGAGGTCTTCTTCGTCAAGTTCCAGGCAACCGAGGGCTTCCGATTTTTCAATGTCGCCGACCTCGAGCGATTGGAACAGGAAGACCGGCATAATATCGAGCGGCATCACCTGCTCGAATTGGCTCACGGGAAAAACGGCCCGATGTCCTCCCATGGTTCCGGTCTTCATTCGGAAGGGGATTCGCGGCAAAACGCTCGAAAGCACGGTCCGCGTCAGCGAAAACTTGCGAATTCCCGGCAGTACCCAGCCGAACAGTTCGGCGTCGACCGTCTCATCGATCACGGAAATTTGCTGGTGATACCGACCGAGCCCCGGCAATTCGGCCTCTTTTTCAACGGCATCGCCAAGAGCGGTTCGACCGGAAAGGACGGAGCCGGAAATGACGCGGTTCGGTCCCGGTTTCAAGCGGCCTTCGACCAGTTCGTTGAGGCAGGCTCCCAGCCGGGTTCGCAGCAGCACCGGTTCCTTGACTTTCGGCCCGGCGAGGGCGATCACCCGTTCGGTCGAAAGCCGACCGGTTGTAAAAAGCCGGCCGATCGCGATCACGTCCTGATACCCGATGTGCCAAACGGTTTTCTGCCCGCCGACCGGATCGAGAAAATGAATGTGCGTCCCAGGCAGTCCGGCCGGATGCGGCCCCTCGAATAACGCGGTTTCAACGCCGTCGATTTTCTGGTCCGAGTCGTCGCCGCCCGGGATGTTGGCAAGCGGTTTCTTGCAGAGGTAAACTTTTTTACCGCCAAGTCGGCTCAAAACTTTCAAGCCGCTGAGAAACTCCTCCGTTTTTTCGGCGATCACGATTTCCGGATCCGGAGCGTGCGGTTGCGTGTCGATCGCCGTCACAAAAATCGAGTTCGGCGTCGATCCCGGCGAAGGGACACGGCTGTAAGGCCGTGTCCGAAGGGCGGTCCAAAGCCCGGACTCGACGAGTTGGTCCCGGATTTTTTGCGAATCAAGCGACAAAAGCGCGGAATCGGCATATTTCGCATAATCGATACAGTCTTCTTTTTCGGCACACTCAATGAGAATTTGCTGAAAAACCCGTTTTTCGCCTCGCCGAATTTCCCGAACCGTTCCGGCGGCCGGAGCCGTGTGCTTGACGCCGGGATTTTTTTTGTCCTCGAACAGCAGTTGCCCCAGTTTAACCGAATCGCCCACATTAACGGCGAGCGTCGGCTTCATTCCGACGAAATCGGACCCGGTCAACGCGACGAATCGCACTTTCGGACCGTCGAGAATTTGCTGTTTGGGGGATCCGGCGAGTGGGAGGTCCAAACCTTTTGCGATTGAAAAATATTTCATAAAAAATGCGCGAAAGTACTGTTTTGCCGCTGAAATGAGGACCGGAAAGTTATCATTACAAAAACACTGATATAATTCCGAATCAGCCAAAAACCATATTCGACAATATTGAATTTATTTAATCTACCTTTCAGATTTTGTTTGTCCAGTATCTGGAGACAGAAAAAAATAAAATTTTATCAATAAAAAAGTTTATATTTGATTTTCTTGGAAAAACACAAGTTCAAGATCATTGAATTGCCCCTGCGGAAAGATCCGTCAAGAATAAAAGCCGGAAAGGAACGCAGCGTATTGACGGTGTGTTGAGTATTGAACGCCGGTTGAGATTTGAACGCCAACACACCGTCAATACGCCGAGTACGGCTCCTTTCCGGCTTTTATTCCGAAAGGATTCCGATCCGCAGGGGGCGTGAACGGTTGCCCCGAAGGGCACCGGCGTCTGCGCCGCTCGGCTAAACGAACATTGCGCTAAACCAACCCGCCGCGTTTTCGCAGGTACCATTCGACGCAGAAGACACCGAGCAAAAGAAGCAAAACCGGCCAGGTATCGTAAAGCGTCCGCTTCGTCTCCCGTTTTTCCGTCAAGAGCTCGGCCTTGGTTTCCAACTCTTCGAGCAACTTGGGAAACGATTCCGGTGTAAGATATCTTCCCCCGGTCATCTTCGCGAGGCTCCCCAAAAGAGCCGGATCGGCGACCGGGTTGTCCATTTCCAGATTCTGTTCGAACACCAAAAACCGGCTGCCGGCCTGCCGCATGATCGAATCATCGCCGCCGGACGTCGCCGTCGCCCGAATCTCGTAATCCCCGGGGAGTTGGGCATTACGGAGCGAGCCGGTCGCGATCCCGTTTTCCTCGACGGTTGCGATTGATTCCTCCCGACCGTCGGGAAACCGGACCCTCGCCTCGACCTTCGGGCTGCGAATTTCCTCCCCTTTGTCGTTTCGCATTCGGACCTTGAACTTGACGGTTTCGCCCGGGTAATAACGGGTTTTTTCCAATTCGATCCAACAATCCCCTTGCATCGAATCGTCCATTTTCGCGAGCCAAAGGATCACCTGCCGCCAAAACCGTTTGTGTTCCGTTTCGTGTTCGGCCCACCATCTCCAGGTCGTGTCCCCCGCGAACGCGAGGACCCGACCCGAGCCGAAATTCTGTTGAATCAAAAGCGGCTGTCGCTGCGGTCCCTCGGCCAAAACCAATGCCGCCTGCTTCGGTTGCAGCCGATTCGCCCCTTCAAGCGGCGGCAGCGAACGCCAAAGTTTCGTGTTTTCCGCGGGCGTCCCCGCCAACTGCATGATCGAATGAGTCCCTTTCCCCGATTGCGCGGTCGGTTGCATGAGCAACGGGACCGTCCAGTGTATGTCCTCTCGCGGATGTTCGCCCCATTTTTGCCGGTCGAACGGCGAAAGAACGACCGGCAAAACGTCTTGCAGCGGCGTTCCGGCATACCCGCCGGCCCCGAATGTGTGGTACCCTCCGAGCATGATCAGCCCTGCCCCGTTCCGAACGGCATCGGCCAACGCCTCCAACTCTTCCGTTTTGAACGCGGCCGCATCCAAATCGCCGATGATGTAAACGTTGAATTTTCCCGGCCCGAAATACTCGTTCTTGTAGGAAGGACGCTGGGCGGTTTCCCGGGCGAGGGCCTGCTCCGGAGTCGTGCCGGCCCCCGGGTTGCCGGCAATCACCGTCCGCACGACCGGAAAACGGTGATAACTCAAACGGATATCGGCCGAGGAATCGATCGCCCGCCGCAGGTAAATCTGTTCCGAACGGGGTGTCCCTTCCAAATAGAGGACATTCAGTCCCCCGTCGAGAACTCGGACGAACGTGCTCATCGTATTGTTCGTTTGAACGACTTCTTTCGGGAGCGGCGGGACATCGACCGTGATTTTTTTCAGCCCGGTCGTTTCCGGAATGCAACTGAAACGGTAGGAGACCAACTGCCCTTCCGTTTTCGCCAAGATCGTTTTGCGGTCGACCTCGGTCACGATTCCGGGCGCGGTTTCGAGGAGGAGCCGGATTGGGACCGGCTGATTCAAATAGCCGTTAATCCGGATTTGTCCGGAAACAACCAGTTCGTTCTTGACGAACATATGATCGGGGGCGGTCAGTTCGCGGACGGCGACGTCAAGGTTTTCGGAAGCTCCCGGTTTTCCGAATCCGACGGTATAGATCGGGTCGCTGCCGTCGCGAAAGGGGACGGCGGCATCCCGCGGAGTCGCATCCCGGGGCGGCCGCGCTTTTTGATTGCCGTCGGTGAGCAGGAGAACCCCCAGAAGCCGTTTCCCGGCCGCCTGTTGATAGGTTTCCTCAAGGACGAACCCGAGAGCGGTCTCACTCCCTTCGGGCTTTTCCGGCAGTTGCACGACACCCCGACTCATCGGGAGCGGGTGCGGGGCCGCGTCGAACAAAAGGGGATGCAGGTCGAACCGCTTTTGAAGGCGTTGGAGAATTTTTTCGGAATCGCGAAGTGTTTCCTGGGCTAACTCGAAACGGCTTTTGCCGCCGACCTCGTCCCGGACCGACATGCTTTCGGATTGATCGAGCAACAGGAAAAGCGAGGCGGGTAGCTCCAGCGTTTCGGTATACACGACCGTCGGTCGGAGGAGCAAAAAAAGAAGGAGCAAAAGCGAAAAAATACGGAGCCGGATGATCCATTTTTTGCCCGAGGCCGTCAGACGCTCTCCGCTCGGAGCCAGCAGCACGATCGCGGCTCCCAGGAGCAAAACGAGCAGGAGAACGACAAGCGAACTCCCCAGCAGAGGGGAAAAAACGAGACGGGTCAAGCGTTTGAAAAAGAGAAAAAGGACGAAAGGCCGGAGGAATCAGGTTTTTCCCGATTGCCGTTTCGGGAAATACTCCCACGTTCGTTATCTTAACACATTTTTGATTTTATGCCTCCCCCATCGAGCCGGTTGCGTCAGCTGCCGGTTAGTCTTCGTCTACAATGTCAGTCGAAATTTGCACATAATTGAATTCGAACACCATTGAAGACGGGTGCTAACCGGGACCTTACGGTCTCGGCTCGATGAGGGGGGAATGTTCCTCAACGCGGCGACCACCATCGGTCCAGCTTTTGTCGCAACAGCAAAACCTCTTGGGGATTCGAGCGAGAAAGGTCGTGCTTCTCTTCCGGATCGGCCGCAATGTCGAACAATTCCGCCGCGAGTTTTTCCCTCGGGTCGGGGTCGATCAGTTTCCATTTTCCTTGGATGATCCAACGAAAGCGCAGGCTGGCCGCCGGGTTTTCAAGATCGACGGCATTGTGAGTAAAGCAGGCCCCTTGGATCGTTTCGCGGTTTTCGACGGCGGCGGCATCCAACAGGTTGACGCCTTGCAGTTGTGGGTCGCGGGCGATGCCGAGCGCGTCCAGAATCGTCGGGGCGATGTCGATCGAAGAGACCGGCGTTTTGCAGCGGCCCGGCCGCACCTTCCCGGGCCAACGGACGATCAGCGGCGTCCGCAGCCCGCCGTCGTAAGGGGACTGCTTCGAGCGCGGATCGAATCGCGGGGAATCGTCCCGTGAAATCCAACCGTTATCGGCCAGGTAAAAAACGAGCGTATTTTCCGAAAGGTTTTTAGCGTCGAGATAATCGAGCAATTCCCCGCAGGTTTCGTCGAACCATTCGACCATCGCCCAGTATTTTTCTTGAAAAATCGAACGGCCCTTCCCTTGATATTTTTGCAACAACCGGTCCGGCGGCGTGTGCGGATCATGGGGTAACATCGGAGCATACCAGAGGAAAAACGGTTTGTCTTCTTTCCGAGCCGTATCGATAAAATCGTATATCGGCTGCATCGTTTCCCGACCGATCGCGAGCCCTTCGTCGCCGTGCCGCCCGCCCCGGGTCATTCCGGAGGTAAACCCGCCGTGTTTGTAATCCCCGGCCCACCATTTGCCGCTTTGAAAGGAGAGATAACCGTTTTGTCCGAGCAACTTCGGCAGCGCCGGGGCCGCGTCCATATGCCGGGACATGATCGCCCGACCGTCTTCATACGCTTGCGATTTGTAGAAATCGCCGGCTGGCATCCCTTCGGGAATCGGCGGGTCGTTGGATGTGATCTTGTGTTGCTGCGGATACAGCCCCGTGATAATCGAGGCCAAACTGGGGCAGCAGAGCGAAGAGGGGACATACGCCCGGGTGTAAACCAGCCCCTCCGAGGCCAATTTGTCGATGTTCGGCGTTTGGACGACCGGATGTCCCATCAACCCGTAATCGGTCCAGGCATGATCGTCCGAGATGATGAGCACGATGTTCGGGCGCTCCGGCCGCTCGGGCAACTCCGCCGCTCGAGTAATGTCCGGCGTTGCCGCGAAAAAAAGGGGGGCGGTCAGAATGAGCGTCAAAAAGGCAAATCGGAAATGTCGCATGATGAGGAGAGCCAAAAAAATTTTCTTTCGTCAATACTAGCCCCAAGCGTCAGCGCGGGGTGATAATCCGAGGAGATCACCCCGCGCTGACGCTTGGGGCTAGTATTTTTGACGTCGGACTACGACGAACAATCGGATTATAGCAAAATTGCCGGTTTTTCTCTCCTGCCGCGAGAAAAAAAAGGGAGAACCATGGGGGAAAAACTGTTTTTTAGGGAAACAACGGCAAAAAAATAGTATTCTACGTCTGATCGAATTGCTTCAAAGTCTAAGGACGACCTTGAAGTAATCCCTCTTGTTCGCACCGCACATCCTTAATCGATCGACGAGATAACAATGAACAACATTAAAATCGGGACAAAGTTAACAGCCGGTTTCGTTCTGGTGATCCTTCTTCTGCTTCTTGTCGGTGCGGTCGGTTATTACGCCGTCGTTTCCCGCGCAAAAATGACGGAAGAAACCGCCAAGGTCGGCGAATACGTCCAACAAGGAAGCCTTTTTCAAAAACGGGTCGGCGACGCCCTGCTGTTCTCGGCCTATGGGGCTCTCGACCATGATCGCAAGCACATGGAAGAAATCGACGGGATTTACAAGGAAATGAAGGCGCTTGCCGATGAGCTGGCGCCGAAACTGACCGACGTCAACCGGCCGAATCTGCTTGATGCGATCGAACGGTTCGACACATTCAACAAGGACGACATTCGCTGGTACGATAAGGAACTCGTCTGGCAAAAAAGTCTCGATACCCGGCGGGACATGGCGAACAAAACCCTTGACCTGCTCGCGGAATTGGCGGCGAGCGTTGAAAAAGTGACGGAAGAGGAAGCCTACAAAGACGATAAGGGAGCGGTTTTCTTCGCGAAGGATCGTGTCCTGCTTTCGGGCAACATCGACAAGGCGGTGGCCTTGGTTCAGGCGATTCGCCGCGAATGCTTTCAGCACCAAAGCGCGATCCAGGACGAGGAAAAAATCGAACTCGACGGGAAAATCAAGGAAAGCGGCGCGGAACTGCTGACGCTGCTTGAAAAGGAAATCCTCCCCCATCTGCACACGGACGCCGGCAAACAGGGACTGGACGATGCCCAAAAACAGGTCAATGACTGGCTGGCCGAAATCAAGGGGACTTTCGCCTTGGAAGAGGAAATGAAAAAAATCGACAGCGGAATGGTTGATAATTCCGCCGTCATTCTCGCCTCCGTTCAAAAGATGATCGACAATTTGAACGCCAGGAACAAAAAAGCCCAGGAGGATGGCCAAATATTCGACCGTTTTATCCTGATTTTGATCGCCGTCGTTTGCGGTGTCGCGACTTTGTTCGGTCTGGTGATCAGCTTTTGGCTGACGACGGGAATCACCCGCGGCATCAAGGTCGTCGTCGATTCGATGCACAAGGTCGCAGCCGAAGGGGATTTGGAGGTTGAAATCGACCCCGCCTATCTCCGTCGCCGGGACGAAATCGGCACGCTCGTCCAGGGAACCAGCGCCGTTCTCAACGATTACCGGCAGATCGATACTCTGGCGCGACATCTGGCCCGGGGAGAATGGACCGATGCCGTCAAAATGAAGAGCGAAAAAGATACGATGAACCGCAACCTCGAATCGATGCTCACCCAGGTCAACGAGACCCTTTCTTCGATCAACGAAAGCGTCGGCCAGGTTGCAAACGGTTCGGGCGAAGTCGCCAATGCCGCGACCAGCCTTTCCAGCGGAGCCCAGGAATCGGCGGCCTCGCTTGAGGAAATTACCGCTTCGATGAACGAAATCAGCTCCCAGACGAAGGCGAACGCCGAAAACTCGGGGGAAGCCCGGGATATCGCGAACCTCGCTTCGACCGCCGCTCAAAACGGACAGAAAGCGATGCTGAAAATGACCGATGCGATGGGACGTATCACGAAAAACTCGGAACAGATTCAACGGGTGATCAAAGTGATCGACGACATCGCCTTTCAAACCAATTTGCTCGCCCTCAACGCGGCCGTCGAAGCGGCCCGGGCGGGACAGCACGGAAAAGGCTTCGCCGTCGTCGCCGAAGAGGTCCGGAATCTGGCGGCCCGAAGCGCCAAGGCGGCGCAGGAAACGACCGAATTGATCGCGACCAGCGGCTCGGAAATCAGGATGGGGGGCGAGGTTGCCGCCAACACCTCCGAAATGCTCAACCAAATCGTCGAACAGATTCGCAAAACAACCGATCTGGTCGCCGGGATCGCGGTCGCGAGCAACGAACAGGCCCAGGGTGTCGCCCAGGTTACGATCGGGCTCCAGCAAATCGACACGGTCATTCAACAGAACACGGCCAGTGCCGAGGAATCGGCAAGTGCGGCCAACGAAATGAGTTCCATGGCCCGAAAACTGCAGGAGCTTGTCGCCCAATTCAAATTGAGATAGGGAAAAACCGCGAACGGCGACGAACTTCGATTTTTGTTGCCGTTCCGGCGTGTTTTCCGTTGGCATAACCCTCGACAAGACTGCGTTTCGTGTTATATTAAGGCGGCTCTAATCATTCGGAAACCGAATTTTGCCTGGCGTCCTCGGGCATTTCAATCGGTTTCGGGAAAATCCGCTTTAATACGGGTTGCATTTTTGATGAAAGAATCGTCGCGCAGGATCGTGGTTACCGGTTTGGGCGTCGTTTCCCCCTTGGGGCTGACGACGGCCGGGCTCTGGAACGCCCTGATCGCCGGAGAAAGCGGCGTCCGACCGTTCGCGTTTGATCGGGCGGGCGATTCCCCGATCGCTTTGGCCGGGAAATGTTCCGATTTTTCGGGGGCGATCGAAGATTTCGGCGAAAACGATCCCACGAAAAAGAAGACGATCAAAAAAGCGACCAAGCTGATGTCGCGCGAAATTCAAATGGGGGTCGCCGCGACCCAGCGAGCATTGGCCGATGCCGGGATCGTGAGCGGGACGTATGCCCCGGAGCGCATGGGCGTCGCATTCGGCTGCGACCTGATCTACTCAACGGTCGAAGATCTTTTGGACGGCGTCAAATCGTGCCTTTCGGAACAGGGGACGCCGGCCGTCCGGTTCGATTTTTCCCGCTGGGCTAAGGAGGGAATGCCGAAAATGTCGCCGCTGTGGCAGCTGAAATACCTGCCGAACATGCCCTCAAGTCATATCGCGATTATCAACGATTTCCGCGGCCCCAACAATTCGATCATGCTGCAGGAAGCTTCGATCGGCGGGGCGGTCGGGGAAGCGGTCGAAACGATCCGGGCCGGCAAGGTCGAACTGATCGTCGTCGGCGCGACCGGTTCGCGGCTGCACCCGATCAAACTCGTGCAAACCCTGATTCAAGAGCAGGTTTGCAAGCACGATTCGGCTCCGGAATCGGCTTCCCGACCGTTCGATCGAAATCGGAGCGGCATGGTGCTCGGCGAAGGGGCCGGAGCCTTGATTCTGGAATCGCGGGAACACGCCCTCAAGCGCGGCGCGACCGTTTACGCCGAGGTGCTTTGCGGCAATTCCGTCGCCTGGTCGGAGCGGGATGCGAGCGTCGATTGCCGGGAAACGGCCTTGGCTCAGGCGATGCGAAACGTTCTCCAAAAAGGAGGTTGCGGCCCCGAATCGATCGGGCACATCAACGCGCACGGCCTGGGGACCACATGCGGCGACGCCTGCGAGGCCCGGGCGATCAACCGGGTGTTCGGCGAGCGGAAAGATCCGGTGCCGACGACGACGGGGAAAGGGCATTTCGGCAATCTCGGAGCGGGGAGCGGAGCGGTCGAATTGATTGCCGGGGTTCTTGCACTGAAACACGGCCGGCTTTTTCCGATTCTGAATTACGAAACCGCCGATCCGGAATGCCCGATTCGGGTCGTCCGAAGCGGGGAAAACCTCCCGAGCGGCCCTTCTTTCCTCAAATTGGCCCTCAGTGCCCAAGGCCAGGCTTCGGCATTGCTTGTCCGAAAACCGTAAAACGGCGGCTGCGGCCTCATCAACTTTTTCTTGGGCCGTCTTGCCGAAGATGGGAAAAGCGTTTATAGTATCCCTCTTAATATATTCGGTTTGTTCTAGGCCGATGAGATCGGAAACGTCGCTATTTGCTTTTTCCTACCCCTTATTGAGATATCCCAATGTTCGATTCCTCTCTCGCGAATCTGACGCTTTTTGCCCAAGCGGACGGGGGAAGCAACCCGATTATGGCGATTCTGATCATGGTCGGGCCGATCCTCATCATTTTTTGGTTCCTCATCATTCGTCCCCAGCAGCGGGAAGATGATCGACGAAAAAAAATGGTCAACGCCCTCAAAAAGAACGACCGGGTCTATACGGTCGGCGGAATCATCGGGGTCGTTCATTCCGTCGATCTGGAAAAAAAGGAGGTCGTCCTCAAGGTCGACGATTCGAATAACACCAAAGTCCGCTTCCTGCTCAGTGCGGTTTCCGCCGTTCTCTCGGAATCCTCCTCCGAGGAAGAAAAGAAATAATCATTATTGGAGAGGCTTCTCCTTATACCGGCGCTTCGGCGTTTGAACTCACTACCATTCGGAGTATTAGAAAAGATGGAATCTTTTCCCAAATTGCCAATTCGGTTCGTTTTCCCAACCCTCACGGGAACTATCCTCCTCGGATTATTTCTGACGTTCGGTCAGGGAGCATTGGCCCAGGAAGCAACGGCTCCACCGGTAACCCCGGCGGTCGAATCTCCCGCCGAGCCTGCCGCCCAACCCACAAGTGAATCCGCCGCTCAACCGACGGTCGAACCCGCCGCTCAACCGGCTGCCGAGCCTGCGGCTCAACCGGCGACGGAACCGACTCCGGAAACATCCGAAACCCCGGCTCCGGCAACCGAGCCGGCGGCCGCCCCGCCCGCGACGGGAACGACGGCCCCCGAATTGCCGGAAGCGGTTACAACCGAATCCGGTACGGACGAATTCGCGACCCCCGATGTCGAAGCCGAACCCGCCTCGGAAGATGCCGCGACCGCCGATGTCGCGACCGCCGATGCGAGCGGCGCCGAAGAAATCGGGCCGCCGATCCCTTGGTGGGAAAGCGGGTATGCAACGCTTTTGGCGCTTTTTCTCGTTTTTGCCGGCTCGATCTATTTCGCGAGCGCCCTTTCGAAGGCTTGGCGAATGCCGGAACACAACATGCGTTTGTTTATTCTCTTTCTTTGCTTTTTCGGTGCCGTCGTCGCAACGGCACTCGGTTGGCATCGGCTGACCCTTGGGATCGACCTTCGCGGCGGCGTGATCTTGGTGTACGACGTCAGCACCAAGGTGGTCGAACCGAGCGAGCAGGAGAAGCAGGCCGGGCAAACTCCGGCCGCCGGACAGCCCGGCACTGCGGAATATAGTATGGACCAATTGACCAAGGCGCTCGGGATGCGGATCAACCCGGGCGGGGTGCGCGAAATTTCGATCACCAAACTTGGGAAAAATCAGGTCAAAATCATCATTCCGGCCGCCGAAGACGCCGAAGTCGCTCGGATCGAACGGGTGATCAGCGAATCCGGAGCGTTGGAATTCCGGATTCTTGCCTCGGAACAATACGACAGCGACCGGGCGATCATCGACCGGGCGAGAAACGAGCACGGTTCAACCGTGTTCGACATTGTCGACGGCAAGCAGGTCCGGCGGGCGTTTTGGGTGCCGGTTGCCCCGACGGAACGCGATTCCTTTATGAGCGGACAAGCAATCAGCCGGGTGCGGGGCAAAGAACTGGAAGTCCTCGTCCTGGTCGACCGATACAATGTTCTTGGAAAGGACATTAAAAACATCCGCGAAACCGTCGATGAACGTCAGCAGCCCGCCCTCGGGTTCAGCTTTCATCCGAATGGGGCGAAACGGTTTTACGCGTTGACGAACGAAAACAAGGCCGACCCGGTGCAACCGAACCGGCTTCGCCAACTCGGCATTATCATGAACGGCGAGCTGTATTCGGCTCCGACGCTTCGTTCCGCGATCAGCGACAGCGGAATCATCGAGTTCAGCTCTCGCAACACGCAGGCCGAAAAACTGGCGCTTCAAAAGGAAATCGACCATTTGATGAACGTGATGAACGCCGGCTCCCTGCCCGCCGATTTGAGCAAGGAACCGGTTTCCCGGATGCTGACCGGGGCGACCCTCGGGGAAGATACGATCAACAAGGGAAAGAACGCGTTTATCGTCGGGATCACCCTGATTTTCCTCTTCATGCTCGGATATTACCGCCTCGCCGGTGTAATCGCGTGCTTCGCCGTGATCATGAACTTTTTCCTGATCATGGCCGTGATGCTCGCGCTCCGGGCGGCGTTTACCCTGCCGGGGCTCGCCGGTTTGGTGTTGACATTGGCGATGTCGGTCGATGCGAACATCCTGATTTTCGAGCGTATCCGCGAGGAACTCGCGGCCGGGGCAAGCCTTCGGATCGCGATTCGCAACGGTTTCGACCGGGCTCTTTCCGCGATCGTCGACTCGAACCTGACGACGATCATCTCCGGCATCATCCTGTACGCGGTCGGGAGCGAGCAGATCAAGGGATTTGCCGTCACTCTCGTGCTCGGCGTTACCTTCAGCATGTTTACGGCAACGTATTGCTGCCGGACGATCTTCGAAGTGCTGGAACGACACAAATGGATCACGACCTTGAGAATGATGCGGCTTTTCACCAAGACGAACATCAATTTCATGGGCGTTCGAAACGTGTTCTTCGTCTTTTCCGGGATCGTAATCGTCATCAGCTTGGTCGCGACGGGAATGCGCGGCAAAGGGATTTTGGACATCGATTTCGTCGGCGGGGTCTCCGTTGAAGCGATTTTCCGCTCACCGCAGACGATCGACGAGGTCCGCAGCAAGCTCGGTGACCGGGACAAGGGGAACCTGCCGGACCTTTCGGTGAGCAACATCCGTTTGGACGCCGTCGCGGCAGAAAGAATGGAAAAGGAAACCGGGGTCAAGCCGGGGATCAATACGCATTACATCATTAACACCTCGGTCAAGCCGGAGTTTTACGAAACGCCGGACAATTACCTTCGCGAAGTGGTCGGAGTGCTCGAAAAGGAATTTGGGGACACCCTGATTTACAATACCCTGAATTACGAGATCAAATCGACCACGGAAACGGCCCCGGCAAACGGCGAAAAACCGGCCGATCCGGACGCTCCCGCCCAGGCGATCACGACCGTCGCGCTTTTGACGATCGAACCGGTTACGAACCGTCTGGGGCTCGAATCGAAACTGGACGAACTCGCGAAAAAAGCCCAGCTCGCGGCGGTGACAAAAGACACGTTCAGCCTCGACCTGGTTGCCGATGATACGACCCCGACGCGGACCGATTCGGGCGGCGGGATCCGGAGCAAGACTTGGTTGCTGACAATGAACACCTCGGGAGCCGAGGCGGAAGCGTTCCTGAATTACGCCAAAGAGTATTACCGTTCGCCGTACCTCCCCTCCTCGAACACGATCGGGGGCGCGGTCGCCCGCTATGCCCAAATTCAGGCGATCCTCGCCCTCGGCGGGTGTCTCGTCTGTATCGTCGGTTATATCTGGTTCCGGTTCCAAAAGGTGATTTACGGTATCGCGGCGGTCCTTTCGCTGGTGCACGACGTGATCGTCACCCTCGGCTGCATCGCCTTGAGCTACTGGTTCGCCCCGTACCTCGGTTTTCTCGGCGTCGAGGAATTCAAGATCGGCCTGCCCGTGGTCGCGGCGTTTTTGACCCTGATCGGTTACTCCCTCAACGATACGATCATCGTTTTCGACCGTATCCGGGAGGTGAAAGGGAAGCTGCCGGACTTGAATATCGACATCATCAACACCAGTATCAACCAAACCCTTTCCCGAACCTTGCTGACCTCGATTTCGACGGCCGTCGTGCTCGGAATCCTGTATTTCTTCGGCGGGGCGGGGATTCATACTTTTTCCTTCGCGATGCTCGTCGGTATCGTTTTCGGAACCTACAGCTCGGTCTACATTGCTTCGGCTTTGTTGCTTTGGCTCTCGGAACCGCGGGGGACACAGGCGAAGGATAAGAAAGATAAGTATTCGACGGCGAAAAAGTAGCACAGTGCTTTGAGAGAAAAGGGACAGGAATCGTTTCCTGTCCCTTTTTCGCCGAACTCAATCAATAATTTTTTACTGAATTTTGATCTTATGACTGAACAAGGGCAATCTCACGAACATTCGGGAGCGACTTCCCATTTCGGATTGAAAGCGGTCGTCGCCGCGATCATTCTCCTCCTGATCGGATACGGCGTTCTCGCGGCCTTCAACCTGCCGCAAACCTGGACGGCGATGGGCAACGCCCCGCACGCCGAGGCCGCCTCGCACGAGCACGAAGCCGCCTCCGCGCACTCGGAAGATCACGATCATGCGGGGCATCATCACGCCGAAACGGCCGTTGAATCCGCGACGGAAGCCCACCCCACCGCCAAGCATCATCCCCCTTATTGGATGGTCGCCCCGTTCGCCCTTTTGCTCCTTTGCATTGCCGTTCTGCCGCTCATCCCGGCGACCGAGCATTGGTGGGAAAGCAACCTGAACCGTTTTCTCGTCGCGGCCGGACTCGGAATCCTGACCCTCGGCTACTATTTTCTGATGTGCGATTTCCCGGTCGATTTGCATTGGCCGGCCCACAAAGTCATCGACCCGGCCGTTTCGGGAAAATTCGCCGTTGCCTCGACGATTTTCATTAACTCGATCATCGGAGAATTCATTCCCTTTATTATCCTCCTTTTTACCCTTTACTGCATTACCGGCGGGATTCGGATCGAAGGAGATTTGAAAGCGAAACCGCTGACCAACACGATCATCCTCGCGATCGGGGCGGTGCTCGCCAGTTTCGTCGGAACGACCGGGGCGGCTATGCTCCTGATCCGGCTCCTGCTCGACACCAACAGGCAGCGAAAACACAAGGTTCACACGATCGTCTTTTTCATTTTCGTCGTCTGCAATTGCGGCGGCTGCCTGCTGCCTCTCGGCGACCCGCCGCTGTTCCTCGGCTACCTCCGGGGGGTTCCCTTCCTCTGGACCTTCCGGCTTTGGGTCGAATGGGCGTTCGTCTGCGGCTGTCTCCTGGTCATCTATTTTATCTGGGATACGATCTGGTTTTATCCCCGCGAAGGCAAGGAGAATATTCAACGGGATAACGCCGAAACAGAGCCGCTTAAAATGACCGGCCTCGGTTTGAACGTCCCGCTCCTGATCGGCGTCATTCTGAGCGTCATGTTCCTCGACCCCTCCAAGGTGATTCCGGGAACCGATTGGCACCCCTGGTACTTTATGCGGGAAGTGGTCCAATTGCTCCTGGTCGCGATTTCTCTCGGCGCGGGGCAATACGCGATCCGTAAAGGGAACAGCTTTACGTTCGCGGCGATCATCGAGGTCGCGGCCCTGTTCTTCGGCATCTTTATCTGCATGCAGGCTCCACTCCAGATTCTCAACGTCAAGGGACCGGACCTCGGTTTGAAGACTTCCCGCCAGTTTTTCTGGTCGACCGGGACGCTGTCCTCCGTTTTGGACAACGCGCCGACCTATGTCGTCTTTTTCGAGACGGCCAAGTCGCTTTCCCCGAACACCGAAGAGGGACTTCTCAAGGATCCTCATTACAAGGAACAATTCGAGAGCGGTGCAATGGTGCCGGTTACCGGCGGGTTTATCGATCATCACCTCTTGGCCGCGATCGCCCTCGGAGCCGTGTTTATGGGTTCAATGACCTATATCGGCAACGGCCCCAACTTCATGGTCAAGGCCGTCGCCGAGCAGTCCGGCGTCAAGATGCCGAGCTTTTTCGGTTACATGGTTTACAGTTGCTGCTTCCTGCTGCCGCTGTTCTATATCATGACGATGGTGTTTTTATAGAAATTAAAAATTAAGAATTATGAATTAAAAATTGTAAGAGACTGCGGCGCGGAAACGGCCCGTTGTCATTTCGCGTTGCTCCATTCAAAGTATTGCCTCCTGTAGTATCATTCTTAATTTTTAATTCATAATTCTTAATTTTTTAATCTTCCCGTGTCGCATTTTTTCGTATCGAACGCCGAACAGTTGGAATCGCTTTTGGAGCAGTTGCGTCGAAGCGATTGGGTCGCGTTCGATACGGAGTTCATTTCGGAAGGGCGGTATCGGCCGCAACTGTGTCTCGTTCAGGTCGGGTTCGAAAACGGACTCGCCCTGATCGACCCGCTCGCGTTACAGGATATTGTTCCGTTTTGGGAATCGCTCTGCGACGGTCGGCGGGAAGTGATCGTACACGCCGGACGGAGCGAGTTGGAATTTTGTTTCCGCGAACTCCGCCGTTTCCCGGAGCGGGTGTTCGATGTTCAATTGGCCGCCGGTTTTATCGGGATCGATTACCCTTCGGGCTTTCGCGTCCTGCTTGAAAAATTGCTCGGGACCGACGTCTCGAAATCGGAAACGCGAACCGATTGGCGCAAACGGCCGCTCAGCCCTTCGCAAATCGAGTACGCCTTGAACGATGTCCGGTATCTGGAGCCGCTCGCCTCCCTGCTGAAAACCCGGCTTGAAAAGCTGGGCCGCCTCGAATGGTACCGCGAAGAAATGACCCAACGCAATCTTTCCCTCCGGGAAGAGTTCGAGGCCCCGAAATGGCGGGGGACCGCGAAAAGCTCGCGACTTTCCCCGCCGCAGCTCGCGATCCTGCGGGAACTCTGGTCCTGGCGGGACCGGCTCGCGAAACAGACCAACAGGGTCGCCGGGCGCATTTTGCGGGACGATCTGCTCATCGAGCTCTCGAAACTGCAATCGGCCGATCCGGAACGGATTCAATCGATTCGCGGGATGGTGCGAGGCGATTTGGCGCGGCACTACGATGAAATCGCCGCTTCGATCCGGCGGGCCTTAAGCCTGGACCCGGCCGAGTTGCCGCGTCCCTTTCGGCAGCATTCGTATCCGCAATATACGGTGATGGTCCAGTTCCTGTTTTCCGTATTGAATATGATTTGCCAAAAAAAGCGGCTCGCGAGCTCCTTGGTCGGAACGCAAAACGACGTCCGCGAATTTATCGCCCATTCGTGTGGGACCCTGCCGGAAGGGATCGTTCCCCGATTGGTTCGCGGTTGGCGGGCCGGGGTAATCGGCGAAGAACTCGCCGGCGTCTTGAACGGTGAGATCGCCTTGCGACTCAACCGCGACAATCCGGACACGCCGATCGAGTTCGTCGTTCGTTGAGAGACCCGTGCAAAAAAATCGCTGTCAAAGAGCCGCAAGTGTAGCGCAGCAAAACTTACGGCTCTTTTTTATCGTCCCGGAATCTTGAGTTGCGGCAAGGCAACTTGCGCGGCCTCCAAGGCTGTGAGCAGGGAATAACGGAACGCGTTGCTTCCGATCCGGATCGAAAATGTGGCGGAATCCAATTCGTAGCTCCCGTCAACGGTAATCTTGGCCTCGGGATCTTCGGCGATTTTCGTCAAAAGCTCGACGATCATCGGATTTTCCGAAGCGAAAAGCGGCTTCCCCGATTTTTTCAGGAACGCGGACTCTTCGAAAAGAGAATGAAAAAAGATCGGTTGCGGAACGGACACGGCCTCAGGGGAGCCCGTGATCCGGGATTTTAAGAGGCTTTCCGCGTTTTGAGCGTTGCCGTAGGCGAAACAAAGAGCGTCGTTTTTGAGAGCGAGGACGATTTTCAGCGGCCCTCCCCCGAGCAGGAGCGAGGTTCGTTCGTCGAACGAGACCGCCTCGGCGGGAATCTCGGCCGAGGACAGGGAATAACCTTCGAAGGTCTCGTAATCGATTCGGGTGTTCGATCCCAATTCCGGGGCGAGGGCATTCAACGCTTCGCCGATTTGGTGATCCTCGGGCAAACCGACGGCTCCCAGAACCACGCCCTGGTTCGATTGCAACAGCGCCGCATCGAACGTCGGCTGTTGCAAACTTCCGAGCAGGCCGTCTTGAACCGCACGGACCAAATCTTCGAGGAGCGTCCCTCGATTGCCGTTCGATTCCGCTTTTTTCAATTCGGTGAGGATCCCCTCGGTTCGCGTTTGAATCAATGCCGTCAACGCTTTCTTCATTTCCCCGCCGATCGGCAAGGACGCGGTCCGTAACCCGGTAATCGCCTCTTTCGGATCGGCAAAGGCGGCGAAGCGGGTTCTCGCCTTGATCGCGTTTTGCAATGCGGGAGTGTAATCGCTTTCCGAAGCGATTTTGGCGTTCAGCGTCGCTTGCCAATGACCTTTCTCGTCGATTCGCACCCCGAGATCAAGCCCGTCGAGCCCTTCGAGACCGTGTTGAAGAAAAAATTGCGAGATCATCGCGGAACCGGGCATTCCAGAGTTACCTGAACCCGCGGGAGAAACGGGCGCCAATCCCGTCCCCGCCGCGAGGGAAAGACGATTCTCCGGCGGTATCTCCCGAAAATTGATGCTCGCGTACAGATCGTATTGCCGGTCGATTCCGGCAATGTACGTGGGAAAATTTTCGGGAACGACGAACCCTTCGCGAAAGCCAATCAGGTAGGGGCCTCGCGGCTCCAAGAGCGCCCCCGCCGCGGGAAGATCGGGAAGAAACCGGTATTTTCCCCCGTCCTCCTTTTTGATCATTCCCGGGGGAAAAAGTTTCAAAAGTCCCGTTTTATCGAGATCCGACACCGGAAAAAACGAAACGGAAGCCGGTACCCCGTTTTCGAGAAAATAGAACACTCCGGCCGGTTTGCCGGCTTCGATCCCTTTTATCGTTCCCCAAAAGAACGGAATCATCCCTTTTTGTTCCTTGAGACCGATGAGTTCCGCATTTTGACCGAGGAGTCGACCTATCGTCGCAAAATCCTTGATCGCGACGACGACAACCGGTTCGGCGGCGGGGCCGTTCGCCGGAATCATGAGGAACGATGCCAAGAATAATGTTATCGAGAAAATGTTTGTTTTCATATTTCAAATAAGGCTATAGACTGTAGGCTATAGGCTGTAGATTTTAGAGCATTACTGAGTTCCAGAAAAAATTTGAACGATTTCGTTCAGAGCCGCGTTCGTAAGGAAGCGGTTTTGGCGGGGCACCGCTTCCTTACGGGCGCGGCGCTGATTCATTTTTTTACCTGGAACTCTGTAAACGAAATGATAAGTACTAGCCCCAAGCGTGAGCGCGGGGGGATTGAACCTTATGCGTAATTATTCTCTCGCACTGACGCTTGGAGCCAGTGTTTTGTTCCAATTCAATCTTGGGATGGGAGGTCGGTCGCCTACCTTATTCCAATATTTTGCCGTAACAACGCAATAGCATCAATAAAAACGCCAGGTTGAATTGTCAGGGTTTTTCTTGAATCGAACCGAAGTCGCCCCAAATTCACAAACACTCCCTTAGAGCCTACAACCATAGCCTTTTCAGCATCGCGCAACGTTGTTCCCTTCCCGACGGCGGATGAGGCGTCGCATTTCGAGGGCGGCGAGCGTCGCGAGCACCTGCCCGGTCGGAAAGCCCGATTCCTGGATCACCGTGTCGATCGGCGTCGGGTTTCCCCGGACCTGCTCCAACACTTTCCGCTCGAGATCGCTGAGGACGACATCCTCCGGAATCGGCCGCAGCCCGGCCGGTTCGATGGGTTCGGTTGGTTGGGTCGGTTCAGCGAGTGGGCGGGAGGAAATCGTCGTCGAACAGGAAGCCGCCGGTTGACGTTGACGCAAGGCTGGTTCGGCAACGGATTCGAAACGGCACTCGCGCGGGCCCCCTTCCGGCAAAAACGAACGGAGCGGACATTCGAGGCATTTTGGGTTGCTCTTTTCGCAAAAATCGCGACCGATCCGGACGAACAAGGCTTGAAAATCGGAAAACAGATCGGCATCCCCCGAAAAGGCGTCCGCGAGCATTCGTTGAATCTCCGGATCCTTGGTCCGGGTCCCGATCAGCCCATGCCGGAGCAGGATGCGCCGGGTCAGCTTGTCGACCGAATAAATTCCTCGGTTGCCCGCGTACAGCAAAATGTTGTCGGCCGTCGCCTCACCGATCCCGAAAAGCTGGAGCAACTGGGATCGAATCGCTTCGGTATCCCGTTGAAAATAGACCGCGAGGTTCCCACCGCACTCCTCTTGCAGCATTTCGAGAAGCCCCTTGAGGGTTTTGGCCTTCCGGGGTTGGAAACCGACCGGGCGGATCCGTTCCTGCAGCTCTTCGGTTCCCATCTCCAAAAGCCGTCGAAAATCGAGCAATCCCGCCGCCTTGAATTCCGCGAGGACCGGGGCGACGTTGGCCCATTTCGTTCCGGGGACCAAGACCGCTCCGAAAATCACCTCGAGCGGGTCGTCCGGCCACCATTCCTGGACGGGCCGGTGCTCGTAATACTCCCGAAGGGTATCGAACATTTCGCGAAGGAGGAGCATGATTCGGATATTCAGGTTAAACGACAATAATAGTACTAGCCCCAAGCGTCAGCGCGGGGTGATATTTTCACACGCGATTTTTATCACCCCGCGCTGACGCTTGGGGCTAGTAATGACAACAGCCCTCTTCCCGCTCTTCGGCCCCTTCCCGGCAAAACTCGCCGAACGGTCGGGCGAGGGACCGGAACTTGCGGACCGGCATCGCGTAGGTCTTCCAGGTGGGGGAGACGATCCGAACGGCGGAAAGGTATTCGAAAAACGGGACGCCGATAAACGCATACCATTTTCCGCGAAAGCCGAACAACTGCTCTTCCGGGAGCGGGGAACGGCTGCCGCAAATCCAATACGCGAACACGAACAGCCCGCGAAAACGGTCGCCGAACAGGCTTTGCCAACGGGCCATCCCGAGGAGATCATCGTGCGAGGTCCAATGTTTCCAATAGGAACTCCGATCCGAGCCGCCCGGGAACTTTCGCCCTTTGACATCGACCAACCAGGAATGCGCACCGGGCGAGGAGACGACGAAATCGAGGTTCTTCAGGGTCTCGCCGTCCTCCAACCGGTTGCGATGCGTTTCGAGGGAGGCGAGGTAGGGAATCCTCCGCTTCCGCAAATACGACTCGAACGCCGCTTCGTAATGGTTCCTGCGATTGGCCATTGTTTTCGAAAGAGGTCAAGGGACGGAAAAACAAGGAATTGGAAGAATTATTTCCCCGACGAGAGCGTTTTGCAAGAGAGGGGAATATTTTGCGGGGTTTTGGGCCGACCTTGATTATTCGTAACACTTCAGCCGAATGGTGATTTTCGTCATTTCGACTGGAGCGCAGCGCAAGGAGAAATCTCACCCTCGCGCGAGGGTGAGATTTCTCGCTTCGTTCGAAATGACGAACAGCGGGGTTTTATTTCAAAAACTCCAAACGGCTGGAGTATTACGATTATTCCTCTTTTCGATAAACGGCCGGTTTGACGTACTTCCAAGGGGTCTGGTCCCGGCCGAGCGTTTCCGAATGTCCGATCAACAGATACGCCCCGTTGACCGAATGTTTATACATCCGGTTGACAAGCTCGATTTTCGTTTCATTATCAAAGTAAATCATCACGTTCCGGCACCAGATGCAGTCGAACGGTTTTTTGAACGGCAAGGTTTTGTTCATCAAATTGAAGCGCCGGATCACGGCTTCTTTCCTGACCTTATCGACGACGGTCCAGTTGTTGTCTCCGTCCTTGCGAAAGTACTTACTGAGAATCGCCGAAGGGACCCCCTGCAAACGGGTATGCTCGTACACCGCTTTTTTCGCTTGCACAAGCGCTTTTTCGGAAATATCGGTACAAAGGAGCCCAACATCCCAATTGCCATAATCCGAACCGAAATGCTCGAGCATCGAGATGATGATCGTGTACGGCTCTTCCCCGCTCGAAGCGGCCGCGCACCAAATCCGGATATCCTTGGAATTCATCTTTTTGTGACGCTCCTTGATTTCCGGCAGGATCGTTTGCGTAAAGAAATCGAAATGGTCCGATTCCCGGAAAAAGAAGGTGTGATTCGTCGTGATCTGGTTCGCCAGTTCGCTGATCGCCTTGTCCGATTTGTCGGCAACCAACTGGTCGTAATACTGCTTGAAATTCTTGAATCCCCGCTCCCGAAGAATTTTTTGGAGCCGGGAAACGACCAGGTTTTTCTTTTGGTCGGACAGGGTGATCCCGAACCGTTGGTACACCAAATCGCGGATCGCGACGAATTCCTGATGCGTGATCGGCATCATTTCGGAGTGAACTTCGACGTTGGCCATCGTTTTTTCGTAGCTGGAAGGGGGAGATGCCGGCACCTCAAGAAAATCAAACGGTTTATACTCAAGCCGGTTGAAAAATTCCGTATTCTGTACGGCAGCGGCCCAACGAGGCCGCGGTTTGACCGAGGGCGAAGCTCATTTGTCCCCGCCCATACCGGCTACGGTATAAGGCAAATATAGCATACGATCCCCGTTCGTAAAGTTCCGTAACGGAAAACATGCGAAGATTGCAACGTCATGAGATTTTTTGAGACTGCCGCATAAAAGCAGATGTTTTTTCTCTCACAAGGCACGAAGGACACAAAGGATCTGTAACAAAACAACATGTACAATCGCACATTTTTAACCACGGAATGCACGGAATAACGGAATAGACGGAAAAGTAAAAATTCCGTGTTTTTCCGTCTTTCCGTGTGTTCCGTAGTTAAAAAACAAGCAATAAAATGCTCGGCTTTTCGTACGATCGTAAAAGTTATTCTGACACGGCTCCAAAGGCTCGGTTTTACGACCTTGGTGAGCTTTGTGCCTTGTGAGAAAAAACTTGTCTTTCTTGCCCTTCGCGTCTCTGCGCGAAATTTTGAAATTTGCCCTCGCCCGTTTTTCAGAAGTTCGTTCTTGTTTTCCCGGCGGACTCCGTTACAATAGCCTGTTTGGCAAACACCCGCTTTTCGTCCCCTTTCTCCCCCTTTGCAAGAATGACGGAAAATATCTATAAACCCGAGTTGATGGAAATCCTGGAAACCACGCAACATACCGTTGACGTGAAATCGGTCAAAATCCGCTTCAAGGATGAAGTGCTGCAAAAGAATTTTTCCTTTAATGTCGGCCAATTCGGGCTTTTCAGCGTTTTCGGCGTCGGAGAATCGACGTTCAACATCTGTTCGAGTTCCAATTGGAAGGATTTTCTCGAATTTTGCTTCCGGAAAACCGGCCGGGTGACCGAGGCGATGTGGGCCGCCCAGCCGGGTGACACGATCGGCTTTCGCGGGCCGTACGGCAATTCCTACCCGATGCGGGAGTGGGAAGGGAAAGACCTGGTGTTCGTCGGCGGCGGGATCGCGATGCCGCCGATCCGTTGCGCGATCTGGTACGCCCTCGAAAACCGGGAAAAATACGGCAAAATCACGATCGTTTACGGGGCGAGAACCGTCGGCGACCTGGTCTTCCGCGAAGACCTCGCGAAATGGGCCGGGTTTCCCAACGTCGATGTGCTGCAAACGGTCGATCCCGGCGGGGAGACACCCGATTGGAACGGAAAAATCGGGTTCGTGCCGAAAATCTTGGAAGAAGCGACGTTCGATGCGAAAAACGCCGCCGCCCTGGTCGTCGGCCCGCCGATCATGATTAAATTCTCGCTCCCGGTCCTCGAAAAGGCGGGAATGCGGGAGGCCGACATTTATACGAGCCTCGAAAATCGAATGAAATGCGGCGTCGGCAAGTGCGGTCGCTGCAATTGCGGTCCGGTCTACGTCTGCAAGGAAGGCCCGGTCTTCAACCTCGAACAAATGAAAAAACTCCCCGACGACTTTTAAAATAACCAACGAGAGTTTTCGGCGCTTTTCGCTCCCGTTGGTCGCTTTCCCGCGAGAGTTGTCTGCCTGTAGCAAAACGGGGATTGAGCAAGGAAAATTTCTGCGGCATTTTGATAAGACAAGACAGGGTAGGCGACCGACCTCCGGGCGGTCGCGTCGGCGCGGGCCGACCTGTCCCGGTTTTCGGTGCGGCGTGCCGCATGTTGCCGCCCGGAGGTCGGCAACCTACCATCTCAAATGCGCGTCGTTTTTTCTTTTTCCTCCTCTTTGAAATTTCTTCCCATGAAACCATCCGCGATACTTTTCGGCCTTCTTTGTGCTTTCTTCTGCCTTTTGCAATCGGCTCTGCTCCCCGGGCAGGAGCTTCGCGTCTATTCCGAAGGGGAACGGCCGAACGACGTTCGGCTCGGGCCGCTGAAAACCTTGAACGGTTATTTTCCCTTCGACCCGCCGAAATCACTCGAAACCTGGCAATCGCGGCGAACGGAAGTACGCCGACAAATTCTGCTCGCAAACGGCCTTTGGCCCTTGCCGGAAAAAACCGACCGTAGCGCGGTCGTGCACCACCCGATCGAACGGGCGGAATACACGGTGTACGGCGTGATCCTCGAAGTCGTTCCCGAGTTTTATGCGAGCGGCAATCTGTACGTTCCTAAAAATTCCCCGAAAGACCCCGCCGGTAAGCCGCGAAAAATGCCGGGCGTCCTTTCCCCACACGGGCATTGGCAGGACGGGCGGTTTTTCAAACAAGGCGAGGAAGCGTTTCAACAGGACCTGAAATCCGGTGCGGAAAAATACGACCCGAGCGGCCGATTTCCGCTTCAAGCCCGCTGTGCGACCCTCGCCCGGCTCGGCTGCGTCGTTTTTCATTACGATATGATCGGGTACGCCGACAGCGTTCAGTTCCCGCACGGTCCCGGATACCGCGAATCAATGAACACCCCGAAAAACTGGGGGTTTTTCAGCCCGCAGGCCGAATTGCACCTGCAAAACATGATGGGACTGCAAACGTTGAGCTCCCTTCGCATTCTCGATTGGTTCGAAACCTTGCCGGAAGTCGATCCGGAACGGATCGGGATCACCGGGGCGAGCGGCGGCGGGACGCAGTCGTTCATTCTTTCGGCGATCGACGACCGGATCTGTGCCGAGTTTCCCGCCGTGATGGTTTCGACCGGAATGCAGGGAGGCTGCACTTGCGAGAACGCCCCTTACCTCCGGATCAACACGGGCAATGTCGAATTCGCGGGTCTGATCGCCCCGAAGCCGCTCGGAATGACCGCCGCCGACGATTGGACCAAGGAGATGGAAACCAAGGGCTTGCCCGAGCTTCGGGAATTGTTCGCCCTGTACGGTGTCGAAGGGAATGTCGCCCTCTCGCCGCACTTGAATTTCGGGCATAATTACAATTTCGTCTCCCGGGCCGACATGTACGGTTTTATGAACCGACACCTCGGGCTGGGGCATCGTTTCGAAAGCCTGGAAACGATCGAACAGCCGTTCGAGCCGCTTTCGACCGAAGAAATGACCGTTTGGACCGGAGATCATCCGAAACCGACCGGCGAGCAGGTCGGCGAGGTTTTCGAACGCCGCCTGCTCAAGGAGATGACCGCGGCGTCTGACAAGCAGATCGCGGCCCTCGTTCCGAAAGCGAACGATCCCGCGTCGTTCGGAAAATTCCGCGAGGTCATCGGCGGGGCCGTCGAAGTGATGATCGGCCGAACCTTGCCCGATTCGGAGGACGTTCAAGTTCTCAAGGACCGCCCGATTGAAGCGGCGTACGGCAGTTGCGTCAAAACCCGGTTCATCAACTCGCGGTTTACGGAAGAGGTGCCCGCGCTGATGCTTGTTCCAAAAAACGCTCAAGCGGATAATAAAAACACGCTCCTCGTCGTCTTCCCCGGCGGCAAAAAAGACGGCTTCGAGGCCGACGGAACGCCGATCGCCTCGCTGCGAAAACGGCTCGAACAAGGCAACACGATCGTCCTGTTGGACCTACTCGGCCAAGGGGAATTGACCAAAGACGGTCGGCCGCTCGAACAGGCCGAGATTTTCGGATACGAGGCCGGCAAACCGCCGAAAGGGCGAGCCTTGGCCTACACGTACGGTTACAATCATCCGGTCTTCGCGAAGCGGGTGCACGACATTTTGACGGTTCTCGCCGGCCTCCGAAAGGAGCAAGGCGACCGGATTACGCTCGTCGGGGCCGGTGGAGCGGGGCATTTCGTCGCGGCGGCCCGGGCGATTGCCGGCAGCGCGGTCGGGAACTGCGTGATCGACACGCAAGGGTTCCGCTTCGCGAACGTCGAAGAACTGAACGACCCGAACATGCTCCCCGGAGCGGTCAAGTACCTGGATTTGCCGGGAATGATCGCCCTTTCGGCCCCCAATAAAACGACTTTGCTCGGCGAAGGGAGCTCGGCCCCGCCGCTCGTGCAAGCCGCGTTCGCCGCGGTCGGAGCAACCGAAAACCTGATTGTTTCGGATGCCGCGTTGAGCCGGTGATCAAAAACGAGGGCGTTCCCGAAAGCGAAGGGAACGCCTTGCTCAACTTGTCGTTATGCTTTGCGAAGTCAAAAAATTCGACTTTTCTCATTTTCCATTTTTTCGAGTCTGAATCGGTAAGTGCTTGACATGCTGTAAGTTAGCAGCCCAACGAGGCTGCGGACCAAATGGGGCCGAAGGCTTCCCGCAATACCGCGTACGGTATAAACGGGCAGCATGATATACTGCAAGCCGGTTTCTTGACCGGGCAATCAATGCCACTCCGTTCACTTTTGAACACCAACACAACATGCACGATTACAATAATCCCCTGATCGAACGTTATGCTTCCCAGGAAATGTCCCGATTGTGGGGACCGCAGCGCAAATTCAGCACTTGGCGGCGGCTTTGGGTCGCCCTCGCCGAAGCCGAAGCCGAACTCGGTTTGCCGATCACGCAAGCCCAAATCGAAGAACTTCGGGCCCATACGGACGACATCGATTTCAATCGGGCCGCCGAATACGAAAAACGGTTGCGACATGATGTGATGTCCCACGTTCATACGTTCGGGGATTGCTGTCCCAACGCGAAGGGGATCATACACCTCGGGGCGACGAGCTGTTTCGTAACCGACAACACCGACGCGATCCTGCTGCGCGACGCCTTGGTTTTAGTCCGCAAGCGGCTCATCGCCGTGATCGACCGGCTGGGAACCTTTGCCGCGAAATACCGGGATCTGCCGGCGCTCGCGTTCACGCATTTGCAGCCGGCCCAGCCGACGACCGTCGGCAAACGGGCCTGTCTCTGGGCCTACGATCTGGTGCTGGATCTCGCCGAAATCGAACACCGCCTGCAAACGATCAAACCGCTCGGGAACAAGGGGACGACCGGGACGCAGGCGAGTTTCCTGAAACTCTTCGAAGGGGATCACGAAAAGGTCCGGCAATTGGAAAAACGGTTTTGCGAAAAGATCGGCTTCGAAGCGGCCTACGCGGTTACGGGACAGACCTATCCGCGCAAATTGGACGCCCAGGTACTCGATTGTCTTTCCGGGGTCGCCCAAAGTTCGCACAAATTCGCGACCGATCTCCGAATTCTCGCCCATCGGAAAGAAATGGAAGAGCCGTTCGAACGCGATCAGATCGGCTCCTCGGCCATGGCCTACAAACGCAACCCGATGCGCAGCGAACGGATTTGCTCTTTGGCCCGGTTCGTGATCTCGCTGCAATCGAGTCCGGCGGCAACCCTCGCGGTGCAGTGGTTGGAACGCTCGCTCGACGACAGCGCGAACCGTCGGCTGGTCCTGCCGCAAGCGTTTCTCGCGATCGACGCGTTGTTGATCCTGTACCAGAACATCGCCGAAGGGCTGGTCGTTTACGAGAAGGTGATCGCCAAAAATCTTCAATCGGAACTGCCGTTCATGGGCACGGAAAATATTTTAATGGCCGCCGTCGAAAAGGGGGGGGACCGACAGGACCTGCACGAACGGATCCGGCAACATTCCCTCGCGGCCGCCGCCATCGTCAAACAGGAGGGGGGGACGAACGATTTGTTGGAACGCTTACGAAACGATCCGGCGTTCGCCGTCGTCGATCTGGCCGCCGAAATGAACGCAAGCCGCTTTGTCGGCCGGGCCCCCGAGCAGGTCGATGAGTTTCTCGAACAGGAAATCGCCCCGATACGCGGCAAATACGCCGATTCACTCGATGCGGAAGCGGAGCTGCGGGTTTGAACGACTTTCAAAGAGCCGTAAGTGTAGTCGGTACTCCGACGTATACCGTAGCCGGTATGGGCGGTAGGCTTCGCCCTCCGTCAAACCGCGGCCTCGTTGGGCCGCTACCGTAATTGAAGACGGGAATTTTAAACCGGCTTGAGTATAACTTGCGGCTCTTTTTTTGGTTTGTTCCTCGCGTATTGCCGTTTCGGCCGCAATTCAAACCTTCACTTTTTCCTGCGGCGGGGCGGCTTTGCTTTTTTCGGTTGGAGAAAAAGCAGCAGAAACACCAGCGGAACGATCACGAAAAGGAGTTTGGGCCAAAATGCGACGAGAATCAGGACCAACGGAATCGTCGTGAAAATCCAACGGGGAAACTGTTCCAAATCTGGCCAAGCGAGCCAGAGAAAAAAGAGCGCCAAGGCGATTCGCAGGCTTCCCCCCCTCGGCAAGTCCGAGCCGATCCCAGCCCAGGCAAGGCCGTAGGAAATTCCGGCGAGTCCGAACACCAATATCGTCGCGATTCCGATGCGCTGTCGGGTGGTGAGAGAGTAGAGGCTGAAGGTAAGAGGAGAGAGGAAAGAAAAGAACGGATTGCCGTAAGGCTTTTTCCGTCTTTCCGAATCCTGTCCTCCGTTCTCTGCCTTTTGTCTTCTGTCCCCCGACATCTATCCTCTCTTAAACATCTTATCGAGTTCCGTGCAGCTGAATTCGAGCGTCGAAGGTCGCCCGTGCGGGCAATGATGTGAGTTTTGTTCCTGTTCGGCGAGGCTCAAAAGCTCTTCAATCGCATCGTCCCGGAGCCGGTCCCCGGCCTTGACGGCCGCCTTGCACGACATTTGGTGCAGCATTTCCTCCAAGAGATCGGCCCGGTTCGGCTTTTTTGACGAGTCCAAAAGCGTATCGACCAGCCCGAGGAGCAGGTCTTGCGGGTCGATCTTCTCAAGCGGTGCCGGATACCCGGAAATCAAAACCGTGTCCCCGCCGAACGGCTCGACCGCGAGCCCCAGTTGCGAGAAAAGTTCGAGGTTTTCCCGAACGCAGGCCGCCTCCGAAGGGGTCAGGTCGATCGGAATCGGGACCAGAAGCCGCTGCGAATCGATCCGGCCGGCCGCGAAGCGGTTTTTGAGCTGCTCGTACAAAATCCGTTCGTGCAAGGCATGCTGGTCGATAATCGCGAGCCCTTCCGGCGTTTCTCGGACCAAATAACGATTGTGTATTTGTAGGAACGCCCTTTTTTCCGGCGACGAAAAACCCGGAGCGGCAAACGCGGGCGGGGCGAATTCAGGCGGGGACGCGGCAAAACCGCCCGGTTCGCGGGCTGCGAACGGACTCGAAGCCGGTTTCGCGGGCGGGACCGGCATTCTCGCGGCCGGGATTTTGTCCGCCGAAATCTCGTGCAGCCCGAGCGGTTTCGGTCTCGGGGTGGGCTCTTCGAATAAGGTGTCCCGGGCAAACGATTCTTCCAATGCCCGGTTGACATCAAACGGCTCCTTCGCCGTGATCCCGAGCTCTTCGGCCTGCTTTTTGGCGATCAGGTCGTCTTCCTTTTCCTGCAACCGGCCTTTGGCCCAATCGACGATCCTGCGGCGGCGCTCATCGAGCGTTTCCTCGTCGATCGCCTTTCGCGGGTCGGTGTTTTCCGGCGTCAGGGACGACTTGGTGTAAGCCGGGTCGGCTCCGAATTTCGACCGATCGGGGCGGGAAAAGTCCGGTTTTTTCGCGAGTTCCCCGGCCGAGATTTTCGAATGCAGATCGACCGAAAGGAAGCGTTCGCGGATCGCTCCGAGAAAATGGCTGTACACTTTATTCGAATCGAGGAAGCGGACCTCCATTTTCGTCGGATGCACGTTCACATCGAAAAGTTCGGGCGACATCTCGATCTGCAAAAACGCGATCGGGAAGCGCCCGACGGTCAACACCCCGCGAAACGCTTCGCTCAGTGCATGTTGCAAGGCCCGGTCCCGAATCGAGCGACCGTTCAGGAAAAAGTATTGCATCCGGTTGTTGGAACGGCTGATTTTCGGGTGTCCAACATACCCGAAAACGCTGATTTCGCCCCGCCGGCTTTCGACGTAAATGAGATTGTCCGCGATTTCCGCCCCGAAAAGCTTGCGGATCCGCTCGATGCCGTCGGTTTCCGGCGGCAACTCGTGCACGATTTTATCGTTGTGCCGGAACGTAAAATGAATGCCGAGCTGCGGCAGAGCGGAACGGAGAAAGGTTTCGAGGACATGTCCGAATTCGGTCGGAACCGACCGCATGTACTTCCGGCGGACGGGAGTGTTGAAAAAAAGGTTGTCGACCTCGATCAGCGTGCCGACCGGCATGCCGCAGGGGGCGATGTCGGAAAAGCTCCCGCCGTCGCTCCGGAGTTCGGCCCCTTCGGGACAATCGGCGATGCGGCTCCGCAAGACGAGTTGGGAAATTTCGGCGATCGAGGCGAGGGCTTCCCCGCGAAAACCGAACGTCTTGATCCGGAAAAGATCGTCGGTTTCCGCGACCTTGCTGGTCGCGTGGGGCGAAAGGGCGAGCGAGAGCTGTTCCCGGGCGATGCCGCAGCCGTCGTCGACGATCCGAATCCGCTCGATGCCTCCTTTTTCGACGGCGATGTCGACCCGGCGGGCTCCGGCATCGAGGGACTTTTCAAGCAACTCCTTGACGACGCTCGCCGGCCGCTCGACCACTTCCCCGGCCGCGATCTTGTTGATCATGCTTTGCGAAAGTTGGTGTATCGGCGGCATCGGTTCGGTCGGGGAAAGAACGGGAGGGGCAAAAGAAACAATGCCCATTATACCCCGTTTTTTGGCGGAAGTTTAGCCCCTGCTTGATGCCCCAAGACGATTGCGAAGCCGAATACGGCAAACAGCAGCCCGAAGCGTCAGCGCCGGGTTAGCCCCGTATTTCCGCATTGGATAACCGGGCACTGACGCTTCCGGCTGCTGTCCGATTCGATATTTTTTCTGAAATTCCAACTCTGCAATCCTCGTGTTGATTCCCCCAATAGTCCGACAGTCCTGTCGCACACAAATTTTGTGGACGCCTCGAAAAGGTCGGCACCGACCATTCAAAGACGGGACCGCAATGCCGCATGACCACAATCATTGCAATATCAGTCGTGTTTGCAAAAGCGTTCCTCCGACCACTTGGAAAAAGAGAATATTTAGGGATAATAGGGATGTTTTATTTGCAAAAATCTTGTCGGTACAGTATCTTGTTATGTATACTGTAATTTTTCCGTACGCGTTGTTACGGTAATTGTGAGTTTTGCGTCTTATACCGTAGCCGGTAGGGGCGGTAGGCTTCGCCCTCCGTCAAATCGCGGCCTCGGTGGGTCGCTGCCGTATTGAAGACGGGAATTTTAACCGTCTTCAGTATACAAATTGGATCGAGCTCAGAATCAACCCGAAAGTCGTGTTTTCAAACAATGGGGACCGGCTTCGTTTTTGGATGTTTTCGAAACCGGAGGGGTCCGGCTCTTGGGTGATTGACCTGTTTCTTGTCAAAACCCGACGTTTTTGTACCGGAGTTTTCGATATATTCCCTTCCTTGATTCACTACTATGTCAATAGAGATTGAGTGCCGTTGCGGCAAATCAACGACAATCGACAATCATGTGACGAACAAAACAAACATTTGTTCGGACTGTGGGGCTCTCCTCGACGCTTCTTTCCTTGACACTTCCGAACTACTCCCAACGTTGACAAGTACAGGTATAATCGTTCCCCAACCGCAGGCTCATTCGGACCAGCCTTCGAATGAAATTTCCGGTGATTCGGAGACCTTGGCCTCCGGTTTTTCTTCCTTTTCCGATCTGCAAAATACGGCGACCTTGAGTTCAAGTTTCGATCAAAAAAATCATCTTCAAAACGACAAATTCGAGCTGGACTACGATCCCTTGAACGCCGATCAGGATTCGGACAAAAACGATTCGTACACCTGCAGCACCCATGCGGAGCGAATTCTCAAGGCCGATCCGTTTTACCGGATCGCCCGGGCCAAGAAAATCAAAAGGGAACATATCGATACCGGCAAGGGAGGTTTCGCCTACGGCATACACCGGATTTTGCGGCCGCATGTCAAAGGAGGGATGGGTCAGGTTCATATCGCCTACGACCAGTTCCTGAAACGCGAAGTCGCCCTCAAAGAGCTGTTTTCGGAATCGACAATCGACGAAGCGATCGTGCATCGTTTTATCGTCGAGGCGGAAATCACGGCCCAGTTGGAGCATCCGGGAATCGTTCCGATACACTCTCTCGGACTGGACACCAACGGCAATCCGTACTATACCATGAAGCTGATCCGGGGGCGGACGCTTCAGGAGGCGATCAAGCAATACTTCCGACACCCGACGGAAGCGGAATTGAAGCGGCTGGTACGTCGTTTCGTCTCCGTTTGCCAGACGATGTCCTTTGTCCACAAAAAAGGGGTGATACATCGGGATTTGAAGCCGGCGAACATCATGCTCAGCGATCACGGGGAGACCCTGGTCATGGACTGGGGAATCGCCAAATCGTATCTCAAAGAACATCCGAGCATCTCGATTTCCCCTTCGGAATCGGGCGTGATCCAACCGCAGGACCGTCCGGAACTGACGATCGTCGGGACCGTGGTCGGAACCCCGGCGTTCATGTCCCCGGAACAGGCTTCGCCGGATTCTCCGGACGTGGGGCCGGTTTCCGACATTTTCAGCTTGGGCGCGATCCTTTTTTACATGCTCACCGGCCGCAACGCTTACACCGGCCGGTCCTCGCAGGAAGTGCTGACGAAAGTGTTGACCACGAAACCGCCGAAGCCCTCGGAGGTCGCCCGAAATATCCCTCCCGGATTGGAGGCGATCTGTATGAAGGCAATGGCCCGGAAAATCAAGGACCGTTATCAAACGGCGGAAGATTTGGTCGCCGATCTCTGCAATTGGCTCGACGGCGAGCCGATCACCGCCTTGCGGGAAACGTTTTTGGAAAGAACAGGGCGTTTTTTCCGAAAGCATCGACAGTTTTCGGTCGGGATTTTCATTTTTTTCATGCTCTCGATCTTTTGCCTGGTTTTCCTTTCGTTGATTTTGGACCGCGGTTATCAAAAAACACGTTTGATGGACGCACAAATCAGCGCCGTAACCGAAAGAATTCAAAAAATCGATACGGAAATTTCCAGTCTCGAGAAACAGGCGAACGAAAAACATGCGAACGCTTCGGGCCTTTTCAAAGAGGCGGCGGCGGAAACCTTGAAAGACGTTCAAGCCGGGCGACAGAATCAGGCGGAGAAGGAATTGGCGGAAGCGACCGCCTTTGAGGCCCAAATCGCCGAGCTCCGGCGGGCACGCTTGGAGCTCACCACGCTCAAAGGTACTTTCCAGCATCTGGAGGAATGATTTTCTCTCCCTGAGAAAGTGTCTTCAAAGTGATGCAGCGGCGGCAACGGCCCGAAACAGGGCAAAGAGCCGCAAGTGCAGCGCAGCGTAACTTGCGGACCTTGTACCGTGTTGGAAGTCGCCGAGGCCGGGCCGTGCACAAGGTCCGTAAGTTGCGTCGGAGTACCGACTACACTTACGGCTCTTTTTTTGCCGCGAAAATCAATTTTGAACGACTCGAAATGACACGGTTTTGATTGTTTTCGCGAAGCCCAATTCGACGACTTTCGACCCTCCTCCTATCAAACAATCATTCATTTTGAAGTAATGTTTCTATTTTCTTTCGGCCGCTGCCAAAATGACAGTTAAATTGGTCGCCCTGGCCCCGGTTTTTTTGGAGAAAAATTTCGGGGCTTGCTTTTTTTCGGCTTCAACCCTTTACAAAATCGGGGATACACCGATAATCTTTTGAGAGGATAGGGGATTGGCCCGGTAATTGCTTGATTTCGGGAAGGCCCGGTCTGATTCCCTGTTTTGGCAAACGAGAGCCACGAAGCGTGCTTATTGAATTTCTTGAAAGGGTCCAAAACCCCAAAGGCTTGGAGCAGGGATATATCGACCATACTTAATTGTGTTTTATTTTTTACAGGCCCGCTCGTAAAATTTGGCCCTTGATTTTCAAGACGTAGCGAAGCGTAGTCTCAAAAATCAAGGGATCGCGAGTGTTCGCGTTACAAACCGGATCAAATTTTTCGCGCAGACCAATAAGTTTACATCGGAGAAAAAACGAAAATGATGGCCAAGAAAAAAGAGGCTTGTTCGGACAGCAAATGTGAGAGCAAAAAATGCGGTATGAAGTTCCAACCGCTGGGTGACCGGGTCGTGATCCGTCGGGAAACGTCCGAAGGAAAAACCCAAGGGGGCATTTATCTGCCGGAAACCGCCAAGGACAAGCCGGCCCGCGGCACGGTCGTGAGCATCGGCGACGGCCGGGTCCTGGACAACGGTTCCCGGAGC
>JAVBQI010000242.1:0-12478 GCA_031549145.1 Thermoguttaceae bacterium
CGAGCGGGACGTTGACGTTGGACATTTTTTGTACTCCAATTTGTTAGAAGCGTAAAATCGCGACGCCGGACATCGGGATCGCGAAGACAATTTCACACGAGTCAAAGGTTTGTGTTTTCCGATTCACGGCATGGCCGATCAAGTTGCCGCCGGAATCGTAGGTTTCGATGAGAGGCCGAAGCGATCCCAACGCATGCCGGACGGCCCAAACTTTCGACGGGGTATCCTGACGATGAACGTAGACGCCTTCGCTGAGATGCTTTTCAAGCAGATCCGCGTTGTGGTTGATCGCGTCGGCCAGTTGTTTGTTCGTCGCATCGGTCATGACATTGCTGCCCTCCTTATATTACTAGGCGGTGACGGTGAAAAATGTCCCACAAAAAATTGAAAAAAACAGATCGACGGTCAACGCCTGTGCTGCAAGTCCGACAGCTTGATGCGGGGACGGGCCGGAGCTTGCTTGAATTGGAAGGTCGGCAGTTCGGCTCCTTGCATGGACGCGGCAACGGCACAGCCGACCAGGCAATCGAGCCAATGGTTGTCGGGTCGTGAGGCGCGAACCCGCCATTCGTCGACGGTACGAGCGAAAGCCATCGTGCGGACACGATATTCAGCGGTTAAATGCTCCGCGAGAAGCCGATGCCGCTTCGGATCGTGTCCGAACAACGACAGGCAACCGGAATCGCCCATCATGAGGCCGAGCCGGGCATGAACGAAGGTTTTCCAGTAGTTTGTATCGATCAGGACACGGCGGCAGCCGCGATTACCGGCCGCCCCGGGGATACGCCAATTGCGACCGATCCGATCACCCTTTTGCCGTTTATGTTCCGAAAACGGGACGCTCGACGCGGCAAGGTATTGACCGTGCGAGGGAGAAAGAATCGGCGCATATTGCGATTGACGGCAGAATTGGTAGACGACGTCGCAGGTCTGGCCCCAGTTCGCGTCGATCAGGCAACGTTCGACGCGCATTTCCAGTCCGTCGTTACGATAATAGGGAACGGCCAATCTCTCGGCGGCGAGTCGTTCCAAGGCCGAATAGATCGACGCTTCGAGCCCCGCCCCGCCGGTCGCGTGTTGGATCGTGCGATGGCAGTCGCGGAGCATGAAATACTCGCGGTGCTGGTCCGGCCAAGTGCCATAATCGACGATGAACCCCGTGAAATTCGGCTCCCAGGCCGTGGTCATCCAGAACAAGGCGTTCTGGTGAACGTCGACGAACATCGTCAAGTGCTGGCATTCCTGCGGAATTTCGCCGCGACGATATCCGTTCGTTTTCTTCGCGATCTCCTCGGCGCTGAGCATTTCGTCGCCGAGTTCTTCCACCTTCGGTTCGTTCTGATATTCCGAAAAGAACGCCAGTTCGTCCCGGAATTTCAGGTTCATCGCATGTTGGATCGCCGAAATCTCGTCCGGATTGAACCGTTGCGGCCAAGCGATGATCGCCCCGGCGTCCATGTCGAGACGATGCTCCCGATAGAATTCAGTGGCAATCGAACCGTCGCCGTCGTTACGGAGCGAATCGCTGCGCAATTCGAAATATCGTTCCCATAAAGTCGTGTTCGTCGGAAACGAATAGACGAGTTTCGTCCGTTCGCCTTGCCAGTCCGGGTGTTTTTCGCGGTCGAGAATACGGCTTGCCATATCGCCCGGTCGAATAATCGTACATGCCATGAGGCCCGCGATCTTCTTTCCGGGACCGGCCATGCCGAGGACGTCGCCGCCGAGGATCGATTCCCGGCGTTCCGACTGCGAACGCGACCAGGCCGATTCCGTGGTCTGCGGGTCGTCGATCAAAACAAGGCTGGGTCGTTCGACGCGACCGTCGGGTCTGGCGTGTTGCTGGCCGCGAATATCGCTGCCGTGCATCCCGCTGCAGGAAATCACGACACCGGATGCTTTCGATCCTTCAATGGTCGGCAGCACGACTTTGTCCGCCGACCACTCGATGCGAGTCGGTTCGCCGAGGTATTTTTGGCCTTTTTGCCGATTGGCGATCCGTTCCAAACACTTGATCGGAAAGCAGACCTCGGGAAAATCGGCCTGAAGCAAGGTATTCGTTTCGAGCCAGGTCTTGATGTTTTCAAGCAGATTTTGCGCACGATCGGCACTCGCGGCGATGAGGCAGATGAACGGAGCCGCACCGCCGAGTCCCGCCCAAACGACGGCGACTTGGCAGAGGACGGTTTTGCCCGTTCCGCGAGGCATCGCCAGCGCGAACAATCCGCCGCTCCGGACGGATCGTTCGATCTTTTCGATCACGCGAAGATGGTCGTCCGACCAGTCCATGTAAAAAACCTCGCTGAAATACGTCTCGCAAAACTGCTTGAACGATGCAAGTGCCGCCGTTTTGCGGGCGGGGTCGACCACGGCGGGAAGCTGGCCGATGTCCTGCGCCGCGCGGACCGCCTCCATGTTTTTCAGGTTCGCCAGCCGCTTCTTTTCCCGATAGTCCATCGTCGGTTTTTCGTGATGGAATTCGAGCGTCAGCCAGGCGGCGTACTTGAACAGGTTGATCGTCTTCTCCGAGCCGATCGCGTAACCCGCCTTGTTCCGATGCCGACGGAGCCGATGTTCGTTCAGGACCGTGCCGAGCCCCGCCGTATTGAGCAATCGCAGCAGCGCGACCGGCTTGAGCGATTGCGGATCAGTTTTCTTATTCATGAGGTTTTCCTTCCGAGATTTTCGCGAGAAAGGCCGTGTACTGAACGAGGTTGACCGTCCCGCTTTCGGTCAGCAGATCGCCCAGTTCCGCGATCTCGCGGACCTGCTCGGCCGTGATGAGCCGCTGACCGGCGTTGGTCAGGAGCAGGGCCAGGGTTTCCGGCGTCAATTTGCCGGGATCAAGTTTTTCCGACATATTTTTCTTTCCTTCCGTTGACTTGTCCGGGAATTCGAGGCTCAATGGACACACGTTTCCCTCTCGAAATCCCGGAGTTTTTTCCAATGAACGCTTCCGAAGTCCGCCTCGGTCAATGTTATTTCGCGCAACTTTCCGAACGTTCCACGCAAGTTCGGATCGAACGTCCCGCGCCCGGCGGCGGCTGGATCGCGCGGGTGCTTTCCCACGGCAAACATGCGAAGATCAAGGACGCGTCCCAATTGTTGCGGCGTTGCGACGAAGAAGAGATCGCCGCCGTCGTGCGCGGACGCGAACCGCACCGAAGATCATGCGTAGAACCCGTAACGGAATTACCGCCGTTTGTTTTCGAGAACAAGGACGGCGAGATTCTTGCCACCCCGCCGCCGGTAAAGCGGATCAAGATCGCGGAACCGCCTCCCGAGTCGATGTCGCTCTTGGACGCCGCCGCCTATGTTTTGAAGGCGGCGAAGAAGCCGCTCTCGACAAGGGAGATCGTTGCACTCGTAATCGCTCAGAGACTGTGGACGCCTTCGGGCAGCACCCCCCACGCTTCGCTCCATGCCGCGATTTCACGGGATATCGTCAACAACGGGGAGAAGAGCCGATTTCAAAAAGCGACGCGAGGTCTTTTTAACATTCGGTAAGAACTCAATGTCACTTTCGTCGATCTGCGTGATCGGTTTGTGAATCGCGAGCGCTTCGAACATTTCCGCTCTGACGCCGCGACTATCCGCCCAATTTTCAAGTCCGACGATCAAAAGCTCATCGCAGCGCCGAAGGATCGGAAGGTCGACCGACATCCAGAATTTGTGCTGATCCTCGATGTCGCCGAGAAATTCGCAAATCGGGACGGAATGGCTGAGCGGATTGAAAACATTGATGCCGTGCCGCATCAATTTCGCGGCCACCCGGCAAGATGTTCTGTAACGATATTCCTGAATTTCCGGTGAAGAATGCGTAAACGGCGTCGCCAGGTACAGAAATTTCGGCTCGTCTTTTTCAGGATTCATTGATACCTCCGTTGGCGGTGATACAATCGCGATGTGCAACGTATTCGATTTGTTGGTTAAGACGTCGCACATGGAGAAATTTCGCTTTCTCCAAAACGTCGATTGCCGCTTGATCTTCCGCATTGGTATTCCACCGGGCGCGGCTGACTCCAAAGAAATCGCGAAAAGCGGCCATGACGATCAGTTCGACAAAAAACAATTTTGTGGAATCGGGAATATCGGAACGAATAACCTCGCTGAGATAATCAAAGTCGTCGGCAGAATTTTGAGAACTCATTCAACACCTCCTTTTTCAGAAATACGTTCGGCTTTTTTGCCGGTGAACTCCTGCCAACGATTTACGATGACATCGCAGTACAAAGCGTCGATTTCCATTGCGAAGCAGCGTCGGTCGGTTTGTTCACAGGAGATCAAGGTCCAGCCGGAACCGCCAAACAGTTCAAGGACGTTTTCGCCGGGCTTCGAAGAGTATTGAATCGCACGAATCGCCAGTTCGTTCGGTTTTTGCGTTAAGTGAACCATCTGGGTATGGTTGATTTTTTTGACTTCCCAAACGTCGGTCGCGTTGTTCGGGCCGAAGAATTTATGAGCGGCACCCTCCTTCCAGCCGTAAAAGCACCATTCGTGGCCGGTCATGAAATCCTTCCGGGTAAGAACGGGATGCCCCTTGACCCAGATGATCGCCTGGCTGAAATAGAGGTTGTGTTTTTTCAAAAACGGCGGATAATTGCCGCAGTTCGTGAAGCCACCCCAAATGTAAAAACTCCGGCCCGGCTCCAGAACGCGGGCCATGTTGCCGAACCAAGCGTCGAGCAGTCGGTCGAATTCCTCGTCGGACACGAAATCGTTCGCGAGCGGCCTGTCCTTCGGACGCATTTTTTTCGTCGTCGGCTCCGCTTTGCCGGGGTCGCGGGCGACGTCGAAGCCCTGATGGTGTGTGTTGGTGTAACTCGAAAGACCGGCGGCGATGGCGTTGTTGCTGCGACTTTCAACCTTCACATTGTACGGCGGATCGCAGCAAACTAAATGTACGATATTGCCGTCGAGAAGCCGGTCGACGTCCTCCGGTTTCGCGCTGTCACCGCACAGGAGCCGATGATTGCCGAGAATCCAAAGGTCGCCCTTCTGGGTGATCGGATCGTCCGGTGGCTCGGGGACGGAATCGGCGTCGGTCAGCCCCTGCGAAATCCCGGCCGAGATGTTCAGGAGTTGCGTCAACTCCTTTTCGCCGAAGCCGAGGAGCGACATGTCGAACTCGGTCTCCTTCAGTTCGGAAAGCTCGATCGGCAGAATCTCCATGTCCCAGCCCGCGATTTCGCCGGTCTTATTGTCGGCGAGGCGATAGGCCCGAACCTGTTCCGGCGTCAAATCAACAGCGACGTGGACGGGGACTTTTTGCAGGCCGAGCTTGAGCGCCGCCTTGTATCGAGTGTGCCCCGCGATGATCACGCCGTCGGCGTCGACGACGATCGGCTGACGAAAGCCGAATTCTTTGAGACTGGCGGCAACGGGATCGACCGCCTTGTCGTTGAGCCGGGGATTCCGCTCGTAAGGCTGGATCGTGGAAATATCCCGAATCTCGATGTTCATGATCGGGACGCCGGGGGAAACTGTGGAATCGGACATAAAAACCTCGATGTAATGTGGTATAGAGTAATGAACACGCCGGGCGCGGCGTTTTTCGCACTTGAAAATACGGCCGGATCGGGTACAATAGAATTGTCCGGTCGGCCATCAGTCAGAAGGTATTTCAATAAAAAGGAGGGGATCAATGTCCCAACCGCAATCGCCATTAACCTACGAAGGAGTCCTTGAGCTGTTCCGGCAAACCGACCAGCGGATAGATCGAATGGCTAGGGAAACCGACCGTCGGATGCAGGAAACGGATCGTAAAATTTCGGCGCTCGGTTCGCGGATCGGCGAAATCGTCGAAAATATGATCGGAGGCGACATCGTCGCTCAATTCCAGGCGTTGGGATATGACGTTCGCGCTTATTCCCGAAACCTTGTTTTCGGAAAGGCGGGCACGAGCGAAAGCGGTGAAATCGACTTGATCTTGCAAGACGGCGATATTTCCATTCTGATCGAAGTGAAGACATCGCTGCAAACGGCGGACGTCAAAGAACATATCGAACGGTTGGAGAAATACCGGCGTCATGTCGACGAGCATGGCGACGTCGACAAGCGGCGGTACATCGGTGCGGTCGCCGGAGCCGTCGTCGAGCCGAATGTCGTGCAATTCGCCCAGAAAAACGGACTGTATGTCATCGTGCAATCCGGCAAAGCCGTCGAGATCATCCCGCCGCCGGAAGGGTTCGTGGCGAAAAAATGGTAAACGCGATCCGGCTTCGACAATGTCGAAGTGAGCGTCGCCCGTTGAATATCGCCTCGTTATAGCCGAAAAAACTTCGCACTGTTTGCGTTGTGTCGCGAAGTAAAATTTTCTTCGTGGTCCATCCCGCACGGCAAAACAGGCCGCGACACGGGCGATCCTGTGCGATCCCGCCCATCTTAACACGGTTTTTGGTTCCTCTGCGGGAATTCGGTCTTCCTGATGGCCAGGGAACGAGTCGCGCTATAAGACACAGTTTCCTTCCTGCGCCGTTTTTTTTCGCGAAAATCGATGTTAAAGCATTGCGGACATGGAGGTTAAAGGCGGTTTTTTCGCGTTTTTTCCGTTGAGGATCGTCAAAAAACGTATCGTTTCGATGCTCTTTCGCCTCTGGATCGCCCAAGCGGGCCGCGCCAAGCCGGGCGGCGGGGATCGGACACCCATAGGAAGAAGTAAAGAAGGTTCAATTGGTCCCAGGGGTGAAAAACATCCCTGACCGAGCGGGAAAACACAAGAAAACTTTTCAGCCTTTTTTTGTATAGTGCGCGGCGAAATCGGGAAATACGACCACCCCCCCTGTTTGGGACGAAAAGTTTTTATATCCCGTAATTTCTAGGCTCAAACCGCAGAACTTTTCGATTTTTTTAAGTGCTGAAAAGTCTGTAAAGTTTCCGTTTTAGCTCGTTTTCGGTCGTTTTCGAAGTCGTTTCACCCCCTTTTCGACCTTTTCAGCGCGGCCGAAAATCGGAAAGTTTGGCGTTTATTGAGGGGGTTGGAGCAAAGTTACGACCTCCTTGGGTCGTCCTTTGGTCGCGATCCGGTCGATTTTGACGAAGCGTTGGGCGTCGAGTTCCATGATCAGGTCGGTAAACTCCCTCGGCATGACGCCAAGCTGACGGCGCAGAATCCAGCAGGGCATTCCGCGATTGCCGTGGCTATGATGCCATTGCCGCAACTGGCGGAGCGCTTCCTTGCAGAGTGCCTGAAACCGGGTTTTCGACGAATATTCCTTTGCCTTGAACAATTGCCGCTTGATCTGGTGGGTCACGAAGTCCGCCGCCCAGCGGGCCGCCGTCGTACCGATCTCCGGCTGCCGGTGGTTCTCGCTGCAAGCGTAGAGCAGGGCGAGCTTTCGGGCGTTTTCGTTCGCCCGACCCCACACGGTCATCGCGACCACATCGCCGCGATCCTCCGCTTTCGAGTACTCCTCGTCGGCGAACCGGCGAAAGTCCCGCATGAAATCCGCCGATTTCCCGTCGAAGGGGACGGTGATCGGCGTCGGATGAAACTTGCCCAGATTCCCTTTCATGTCCCCCGGCTGGAAGGCCCGCCACCATCGGGCGGTTTCGAGAACCCGCTCGGCGATCCGGTCGACGGGAAAAGCGTCCTGGCTGAACGGCCGTTTGTCGGCGTCGACGATGATCATTCGGGCGAAAAACCCGTTGCTCATCATCCGCTCGCTCAGGGCGCTGTAGTAAAACTGGGGGGTCGCGGTCCCGAAAACGGTCAGGTGCGGCTGGTCGATCACGCCGGGATGATCCTTGCCGGACTTGCGGCGCATCGGATAGATGGTCGAAGCCGAGGTGTAAAGCGTGAGCAGCGGTCCCATGATGCTTTCGACGAAGGCGCCCCGGTTCCGGTCGTTGAGTTTGAACAGGAGTTCGTCGATTTCGTCGTTCTGGTAAAGCATGCTCGGCTGGGCGAAGAGGGAATCCTGCAACCCCTCGCCGGACATGAACTTATCGCCGAGCGCCGCCACCTCGCCGATTTGTTCCATGACATGCGTATTGACCTTTCGCGGGTAATCCTTGCCGGAGGAGGCGCCGACCAAGGCGAGCAGATAGAGGTTCGTCCGCAGGTCGCCCGGCTCGCGAACCTTCCGGCCGCAGAGGAACGATTGCAAAGCCAAGGCCCCGCAGAAGGCCGTGGTCGGGACGGCACAAGGGGCGTTTTCGAGCGAAAAATCCATGACTTCGCTCACGAAACCGGGAATGCGAAGCAGCCGGTCGGGAACGACGCCAGGGTCATTCCGAAAATCGTCGACGATGAACGCCGCGTCTTCGTCCTCCTCCTCGTCGAAGCCGTCGGCGTCCGGTTGGCCGGAAAACCGGTCCATGATCCCGGAAAGATCGACGTCGGAATAGGTACGGACGGTGTTCTCTTCGAGTTTATAGCCGCGCGGCTTGTCGTGGGCGACCGACAACGCCTGGTTCATTTTGTACGTCAATCGCTGATCCGGCCAGGGCGGGAGGCAACGGGCGTTGTACTCTTGAAACAGCGGCATGCCGTCCGCTTCATCGAGCGCGAAGTCCCAGAAAATGACGCAGGCGGCGAGGAACAGTTGGTCGTCGCCTCCTTGCCCGGCGATGCTGGGGCCGATCTTTTCGACATACAGCCGGCAGCGGTCGACCGCCGTCGTGCCGGAAACGGAGCGGGGAACGATCAATTTCGGCGGCTCTGGAACGGCGAGCTTCGGCGTTTTGCGCGGCAGCACATGCTCGATCCAGGCGTCGGGCAGGGCGGGGAGCCGGTCCACCGGACAGATCGGCACATGCCAGGCATACGCTTTTCCGTTCTCAGGATGGATCGATGGCGGCACGACGATGTACTGACTGCCGACTTGAATATCGATCCCGGTCTTCTTGCCGTCCCACTTGATCGCGTTCGAACCTTTGACATCGGCGTCGGGCCGCTGGAAAAGCAAATGATAGCCACCGTTGCCGGAGAGGGAAATCGGTCCGCTCGGAACCGGGCCGACCCGTTCCATGATCCGGGTGAAATCCTTGCTGCCGTCCTTCCCCTTTTTGTTGTCGACGTCGATGACAAGCAGATTATCGCATTTCAGGCCGATATTGCAATCGGGGTGTTTCATCCACCATTTTCGTACAACGTCCGGATCGCCGCTGGCCGAGTTGCAGCCTTCGGGGGCGGTCTCGGCGAACGGCAGTTTCGATTGGGGAACGCACTGAAAAACATGGTATCCGAGAGAAACGAGCCGCAAGGCCTCATCGAGAAAAAGAGTCATGAGAAAATCCTACGTCGAGGAATCCGCTTTCGGAAAAACGTACTCTTCGACCATCCAGAGGTTGTCGCGGACGTCGGCGACGGGAAGTTTGAAACCCTGCGACGTGTTCCGTTTGATGGTGAGCACCGGGTATTTTCCCGACTTGTGGATCGCCCGGAGCGTGTTGGTCGAAAACAGAAAATACCGCTCCCGGTCGCCGATCAGATACAAAATCGACGGCCCTGCGTAAATTCCGGACGGAAAAAACGGCATCCCGGTATCACGCCGCTCGGCGACCTCGATGAACAGATTGCCGTAGGCCGAAATCTGCGTATCGTGCTTGATTTCCAGGCCGATCAGGTTCTCGCCCTTGTTGAGTTGGTATTTCCGGGACGTGTAATTCCGGATCGGCAAGCCCCGTTTGCACAGGATGTCGCCGATGAAGTCCTGGTACTCCTGCCCGGCGGCGAGTTGCGTTTCATAATATTCGTTCATGATTGGTTCCCCCATGCGTCCCAACCGGGGACGGATTTGCGGGCGAAAAGTTCGAGTTTCCGGCCCGAGGTGTAAAGCGTGTCGATCATTTCACGGAAGATTTCGGGTTTTTCGCTGTGTTTCGCGCTGCGTTCGACGGAAACGACGCTGTCGAAAAGTTTGGAGACGTCCGGCGTACAGGAGCCTCGCGTCGCAATCAGAAGAAATTCGTGACGGACGCTGTTGTAGTGGCCCATGTTGTGCTTGATTTTGTCCCAAACGAACGACGCCTTGTATTTGAAGCCCCAGGCCCGGATGACGGCGAACGCGTCTTCGAGCAGCGGCGAGGTCGTCCAGAGAAACAACACCGCGTTCTCGTCGAGCGTTTCCGTCACAGGCATCTCGCAAAGCTCGTCGATGCTCATGGTCGGATAATGATTCTCGGCGGTCCCGTAGCCGTCGACGAGCTTGTTACCGTAACTCCAGGGCGGGTCGGCGTAAACGACGCGATAGGACGTCTCGGTCGCCAGCGGAGCGGTTTCATGGACGTTTTCGCGGGCGAGCAGCCGATTGGCGTCGACGACGCTTTTCGCTTCACCGGACGCGATTTTTTCGACGACCGCCTTCTGGCGTTCCGGCTCCATGCGTGCGATTTTCAATGCGTCTTTCTTCGGGACCTCGGCGGTTCGCACGACTTCCTTCGCTTCGGGAACGAGGTCGCGGGCAAGCTGCTTGTTTTGCTGCAACGTCCGCTCGTTCACACCGATTTCAGCGGCGATTGATGCGGTGGTACGAGGAGGGGGTGAATTCGGCTCACCCCCTCCTTGGGAATGCTGATTCTCGCCCGATCTCGCTCTCAAGCCCAACGCTTCCAGAATTTCGTCGCGTTTGATGGCGAGTTCGCCGACGGAGATCGGGTCGAGGTCGTTCCGAACCAGATTCTCGTCGATTTCGGCGAGTTGCTGCAACAGTTCGTCGCCTTGGATCGTCTGGCATTCGATCTCGGTCCAGCCGAGCAAGCGGCAGGCTTCGAGCCGATGCGCCCCGGCGACGAGTTTCTTTTCCGGCGTAACGGTAATCGGATTCAAGAGTCCGATTTGGCGAATCGAGTCGGCGAGTTCCGCGACCTTGCCCCGGTCGACGGCCCGCCGCGATTCGGAAACGATCAATTGATCGATGGGTATTTTCGTCATGGCGTATGAAAAACGGGTGAATTTTTTTCGATCAGATTCGTCTTGCCAACCGACGGTTCAAGCGTTGTCCGAACAGCAAAAACAATAAGACGGAGGCCGTGATACCGAGGATTGCGAAGCTCGAAGGCTCCGGCGTCGCCGCAATAGGCGGTCCGGTGGGATCGCCGGGATTCGGATCGGGATTCTGATTCGGCGGATCGACGGGAACACGCATCGACATCGGTTGCGCGACAGCGTTTTCCGTTGCGGAAACGCCCTCGGGAAACCACGTCGAAACGCCGCCTTGCTCGGTCGGCTCCGGCGGCTTGAGCCAGTCTACGGATAAGGGATCGCCGTTGAAAGCGTTGCCACCCTGCGGGTTGGTCGCGCAACCGACCAACGATTGTTCGACGAGTTGGGTAGCGACGAATTCCCTTTCGATTCCGTCTTTGGGGACCGGTGGATGTTGGACGTCGAGAAGAAAAATGCACAATAAAAAGAGAGTCGTCATCATAATCAATCTTTCTTTGTTGAAGGTTCATCGGAACGTAACAGAACGTCGGGATTCCTGGGGCATTCGCTTTCCAAGGGCAACGCACCGCAGCTGTCGAGCGGCATCCAGCAGAACCGGGTGTTCTCCGTCGAAGCCAGCGGATAACTTGACCCGAAACGAAAATCACGACAGCCAAACGCCAGGGCGTCGAGCAGGTATTTGCGGTTCGTTTGGACGACATAGGCGTCGCCTTCGTACTTCGACCGAACAAGCAGGATCGCCTTCGTTTCGGCGGGGCGCGGCGTGTCGCCATGTACGGTAATCGTGCCGTCGTAATCGCAGAGTAACGTGACCGGCGAATGCTGGTTGTCCCGGCCCGGCAGTGCATTGAGATGCTTTTTCAAAAACGCGGCATCCTTCGGATCGAGCGTCAGCCGGGTTCGGTTTTGATTATCGCTCGGCAAAACACGGTGCAACTCGGGATAATGCCCGATGTCCTGCTTCGTGAAAAAGCGACAATCACCGAAATCGAAGCAAGCCCAATCGTCGCGGACGCCCAAGTCGAAAGTCGCACGGTCCTTGAACTCCCGCAATCGGACGCGGTACAAATCGGTTGCGCGAACCAAAGTGTTCTCTTCCCAAGGAAAGCGGGCGGTCGTTTGTTCGAGTAACAGTCGTTTGCCGTCCGTCGCGCCGAACTCGCCGTCGGGCGTGATCCGAACCGCCGTGATCGCGACGCAGCGGTTTTCCACGGCGACCCGACTGCATTTCGCCAGCGGTTCCAGCAGCGAAGTCGGGCAGGTTTGCGATTCGCTCGGCTCCTCGGGAATTGTCGATACGGAAAAATTGATACGTACCATAACCCTGCCCATGACGGAAGAGCAATATGCTGAAATTATTGACGATCCCCAACGCTTTCGCGACGAATGGCTCGACTCTTTTTCCGGGGTTTGCCCTGAACTCTTTCGGGTCGGATTCTAAAAAGGGTACTAATTGACCGGACGTTACCATCCCAAACGACTCGACCTCGACATCCGTCGCATCGCCTTGCGAAATGGAGAGCAGTATCAAATCCGGCCCGCCTTCGCCCTGCCCATGATGGTCGGTCGCGTCGAAGACGTTGAAGCGGC
>JAVBQI010000113.1:0-21753 GCA_031549145.1 Thermoguttaceae bacterium
TCGCAAAGGACTCAAAGTCCAAATCGAGGGGGACCCGTATATCATGATCGAATGCCAGTTCGTGAAACCGGGAAAGGGACAGGCCCTGTACAAATGCAAGCTCCGCAATCTGACCCGCAACACCGTTTTGGAACGGACCTATAAGAGCGGCGATTCTCTCGAAGAAGCGGACATCAACGAAATCGACGCGACCTATCTGTATCGGATGGGCGAGGACTTCACGTTTATGGACAGCGAGTCGTTCGAACAATACGAACTCAATGCCGCCGTCGTCGACGATGCTTGGAAGTACCTGAAAGAAGGCATGGTCTGCAAGATGATGCTTTACAACAATCAGCCGATCGGCATCACCCCGCCGAACCATGTCGTTCTCAAGATCGAATACACCGAGCCGGGGGTCCGCGGCAACACGGCGACGAACGTCATTAAACCGGCCAAGGTCGATACCGGGGCGGAAATCATGGTCCCCAATTTCGTCGAATCCGGCGAAATGATCAAGGTCGACACCCGGACCGGGGAATACATCGAACGGGTCAAGGAATAGCTTTTAGAGGGACGGTACGGTCCAAACAAAAAAGAGCCGCAAGTGTAGCGTAGCGCAACTTACGGACCTTGTACAAAGTCGGACCGTATGCAAGGTCCGCAAGTTACGTCGGAATACCGACTGCACATGCGGCTCTTTTTTACAACACGAAAAGAGTTTTTCAAATTGAAATCCGCTCAGATTCGCGACATTTCCTATTACCTTCCGGAAACAACTCTTGACAATGACGAGTTGGCGGAGGTTTTTGCCGATTGGTCGCGAACGAAGGCCCTTCAAAAACTCGGGATCGACCGCCGCCCGATCGCTGCTCCCGGGGAAACGGCCCTTGATATGGCGTTGCTCGCCGGCCAACGGCTCTTCGAACAAGGGAAATGCAAGCCGGAGGAAATCGACTTCGTCCTTCTTTGTACGCAATCCCCGGATTACTTCCTGCCGACCTCGGCCTGCATTTTGCAGGACAAACTCGGGATTCCGCAGACGGCCGGGGCACTCGATTTCAATCTCGGTTGCAGCGGCTATGTTTACGGTCTCGCCTTATGCAAAGGGTTGATCGAAGCCGGCATGTCGAAAAACGTCTTGCTCCTGACTTCGGAAACCTACTCGAAGTACATCAACAAGCTGGACCGGACGAACCGGCCGCTGTTCGGCGACGGGGCGACGGCGACGCTGATTCGAGCGGTCGAAACCGATTCGCCCGAGCCGCTGATCGGGCCGTTCGTTTTCGGGACCGACGGCAAGGGGGCGGACATGCTGATCGTTCCAGCCGGGGCGCATCGGCTCCCCTCGAACTCGGAAACGGCGGTCGAGCGGCCGGACGCCCGAGGAAGCATCCGCTCGCAGGACCAACTTTACATGCACGGCTCCGGCATTTTCGTCTTCGCGATCGATTCGGTGCCGCCGATGGTCGAACAGTTGCTGCAAATCAGCGGCAAGACACGGGAGGAGATCGATTGCTTCGTCCTGCACCAGGCGAACCGCTATATGCTGGAGCGGCTTCGGGAGCTTTGCCAATTGGACCCCGCCCGTTATTTCAACGATGTGTTGACCCGAGGCAACACGGTTTCGAGCAGCATTCCGATCGCGATGCTCGATGCGCGGGAGCAGGGGATGCTCAAGCCGGGCGATTTGGCGATGCTAGTCGGCTTCGGCGTCGGCCTTTCTTGGGCCGCGACACTCGTCCGGCTGCCCGACGATTTTTGAAATCTCCGACGTTTAGCCGAGCGGCGCAGACGCCGGTGCTCCGCCGAAATCGCGCAGAGTTCCTTGCCGCCGACCCCTCAGAGAATTGTTGAGCCAGGTTTTGACAGGATCAATGAGGTTGACATGATGGGAAGAGATTTTTCAATCCGTAACAAATTCGTCCCTGTTCTCGGTTCGTTGCTTTTGGTCGTTGGCGTTTTGTTGCTGCTCATTCCCCGACCGTTGCCGCCGCCTCTTGCCGCCGAGCCCGCGCCGGAACATGCGATCACGCAGATCGCGACTATCGATTCGTTGCTCGCCGGAGTGTACGACGCCGAAACGACGCTGCAAGAGCTGGCTCGGTACGGCAATTTCGGGATCGGGACGTTCGAGCAACTCGACGGCGAAATGGCCGTTTTGGACGGGGTGTTTTATCAAATCAAGGCGGACGGCGGCGTCGATCGGCCGGATCTGGGGACGCGGACGCCGTTCGCCTCGGTCGTGCCGTTCGGGTTGAACGCGACGACGAAACTCGCGATCACGACGCCGCTCGACGATGCGGCGCTCCGGCGAATGATCGACGAAGCGATTCCGAACCACAACATTCCGGTCGCCGTTCGATTGCACGGTCGGTTTTCCGGGGTCCGGACCCGCTCCGTTCCGCCGCAGCAAAAGCCGTATCTTCCGCTCGTCGAGGTTATGAAAACGCAGCCGGAATTCGAACTCGGAACGCTCGCCGGCGATGTCGTCGGCTTCCGGCTGCCGGAATACCTGCGCGGGGTCAACGTGCCGGGCTACCATCTGCACTTTTTGAGTGCCGACCGCAAGAGCGGCGGACATCTTCTCCGTTTGACAATGGATTCGGGCACGATCGAACTCGACCCCGTTCACCGTTTTCGTGTGATCCTGCCGGAAACGGTTGCCGCGTTCGACGAAACCGACTTCTCCAAGGATCGGGGCGAGGAGCTCGAAAAGGTGGAAAAGTAAAGAGCGGTAAGACGCGGGGAACCGGCTAAATCATTGCAACAGGCGGCGAAAATTGGTAGGATAACGTTTCGAGGTTCTTTTCCAAAAAACGTCTTCCCCATTTTCCAACACGCTAATATCATGACCGGACGCGAACGAGTTTTGGCGCTTCTCAACAACCGACCGACCGACCGGCTCGGCTTCTGGATCGGGCACCCTTCGGACGAGGCCAAGGTCAATTACTGCAACCGCTGTTCGATTCCGGTTGACCCGAAGTTCGCGGCGCAGGCGGAAAAAATGTCGCGTATGGAAGAGGCCGGCTTTTTGGCCTCGCAAATCGATGCAATGGACGTTCAGTTGATCCGGGAATTTTCTTGCGACATGTTCTGGTGTTCGCCGGAACTGGACGCCGGAGCCTGGAAGCATCCGGAAGGGAAGCCGATGTTCGACATTTCCGGCGGTAAGCCGCGACACTCGCTTGGCGAGCCGGGGGTGTTCGCCGATTTCGAATCGGTCCGGCAGGTCGAAGCGTTCGATTGGCCCGACCCGAAATATCTCGATTTCGCTTCGACGATCGCCCTGATCGACAAGGCCCGGGAGCAGGACGTCGCGGTTTTCGGCGGAATGTGGACCTGCTATTTTCATACGCTGTGCGATTTCTTCGGAATGGAAAACTATTTCATGAAAATGCACACGCACCCGGCCGTCGTCGAGGCCGCGACCGAGAAAGTGCTCGATTTTTACGAACAGGCCAACCGCCGCTGCTTCGAGGCGATGGGGGACAAAATCGACGTGATGTTTTTCGGCAACGACATCGGTTCGCAGGAATCGCTCCTGATCAGCCCGAAATCGTTCGACCGGTTCATTTTGCCCGGCATCAAGCGGGTCGTCGCCTTGGCCCATGAGTACGGCAAAAAGGTCGCGTTACATTCCTGCGGGGCGATTTCCTCGGTCATCCCAAAGATGATCGACGCCGGGATCGACGCGTTGCACCCGCTGCAGGCGAAGGCAAAGGGAATGGACGCCGAGAGCCTTTCGCGATTCAAGGATCACCTGGTTTTTATCGGCGGAATCGACACGCAGCATTTGCTCCCGTTCGGCACACCCGAGGAGGTTCGGAACGAGGTTCGCCGGATCAAATCGCTGCTTGGCCCACGTTGGATCGTTTCCCCTTCGCACGAAGCGTTGCTCAAAAATGTCTCTTACGAAAACGTGATCGCGATGCGCGACGCGGCATTCGCCGATTGACGGTCATACACCGAACGACGGCACCGACGTCTGCGCCGCTCGGCTAAACGGGGGAGAAATCATTTTTTTCTCGTTCTTCTTTCCGACTGCCGAATGCGGTATAATCCGAAGGTTCCGTTCGGTTTTCCGTTTTTCAATTTCTCGTCTCTTCAAACTTCGCAATAATGAACCCAGAATCGCGTCATTTGATCGGTCGGCAATCGGAGTTGGAAAGATGGTCCGAAGTGCTCGATTCGACCGAAGGCCAGACCCTTTTGATTACCGGCGGTCGCGGTATGGGGAAATCGGCGTTGATCGACCGGATTCTCGTTCAGACCTGGCAGGAGATCGAACTGCATTGCGGGATCGTCCGATATGATGTTCCGGCCGAGGAATCCCTTGAGACGACCTTGCGATTCCTGCTTGAAGACGCTTTTTATTCGGCCCGGGCCAAAGCGGGAGCGTTCGACAATATCGGCCTCAAATTCTGGCAATGGGACGCTTTTTTCGAAAGAATCGGTTTTAACGGAAAGAAAATTGAAACGATTCAGGAATTGGTCAACGCCCTGCGATTCGATCCCCAGAAAAATATTCGCGAGCAATTTCTGGAGCGGTTGAAAATCATTGCCGCCCGAATACCGCGGCAGGCCCGGGCGATCCTGGTTTTCGACTACTCGGATCGGCTGCCGGAGGAGTCGGTGTTCGCTTGGTTGAAGCTGACCGAAAAACTTCCGCCGTTCGTCAAACTCGTATTGACGCAACCGGATGGGAATGCGTTTTTCCACAACCCGGAATTCGCGGAAATCCCGAATTTGAAGGCGATTCCGGCCGATTTCGAGGCCGGTCTCGGGCCGCTTGAGAAAACCGATTTTTCCTCGCTCTTGACGTTCCCCGATTTGAGGAGCATTTCCTTTCAAGGAAAACTGGCCGTTCTCTTTTCGCGATACGAGGGGAATCCGTATTTGATGAACGCGGCAATCGACCTTTTGCGCAGCGACCCGAAATTGACGCTGGACGATTTGCCCGAAGAGGCGGACTACGCGAAAATGGCCCAATGCCAATGGGAGCGGGTCAAGCGTTTTGGCGAAGAGGCGATCCGGCTTTTCCGGGCCTACTCGCTTTTGGAAATTACGGCTCCGGACGAAATCGTGATGTGCGTCGCCCAGCTCGATCTCGCGAGTTTTAAACAGACGCTCGATATTCCTTACATTCGGAAATTGGTTCAATCCCGCTCGGGAGGACACCAGATCGCCGACCGGCCGCTCGCCGAATGTATCGCTCGTGATCCGGACGCCTCGCCCGAGTTGCTGCTCGAATATCACCGCCGGGCCGTGATCGCCTATCAAACGATGTTGGAGCGGAATTTGCGACCCGACCCGCTTTGTGCTTCCCGGATTCCCTTGCACATGCTCGCCTGCGGCGGGACGAACGCCTACGTCCGCTCCGTCGGCGAAATGCTGGACCCGCTCCTCGTGCTGTGTCATTTTGATTCGGCGTTGCAATTGGTTCGCAAAGGTCTTGAAATGGTCGAATCCGGTTCGGCCGAAGCGGGGCAATTGCACTATGATGCGGCCCTCATCGGACTCAAGCGAGGGGATAAGGCCGTCGCCCGGGAAAATTTACTCCTCGCCCGGAAGATTCTCGAAAGGACGGGGGATTCGGAAACGCTCGCGGACCTCTATTTGACCTTGGGCAAAATCGAAGCCGACGGCGGCCGTTACGCCGAAGCCGTCGAATTGTTGAAACACTCGCACCAACGGTACCGGGAAATCGACGATCCGTCGGGCATGGTCGATTCGGCAACGCTTTTGGGAGAATATTTTTCCTATCTCGACATGCAAAACCAGGGGGAAGGGGTTCTCTTGGGCGCGATCGAAACATGCAATCGGATCGAAAACAACCGTCAACGTTCCCGATCCAAGGCGAACGTCTATTGCACACTCGGACGCTTGTACGAACGACGGCGGGAGTACGAACGTTCGACACACCAGTTTTTCAAGGCGTTGGACCTGACGCGGGAAATTTACGATCGCGATTCGGAAGCGGTCATTTACGGCAATTTAAGGGATCTCCTGGAAGAAACCGGCGGGCTGAAAAAGGCGGAGGAGTATCAGCTGCGATCCTTGAAAATACATCAGGAACTCCGCAATCTTGAGGCGACGGCCCTCGATTATCTCAACCTCTCTTATCTGGCCCAAAAACTGGAGAATCCGGTCAAGGCGTTTCAATGGTTGGAAGAAGCCCGACAGATTTTCATCCAACTGGGTAACGAGGACAAGGTCGAGGAGATCGAACGGATGCTGGAAGAGGAAACCGCCCCGTCGACGAAAATCATCAGCCGTCTGGGCAGTTTTTTGGCCGTAAAATGACGCGTTGAAAGCGCGTATGCCGTGCCGCGTTCCGCGAACGCGATTCCGCTGCGCCGCCCTTGCACTTCGCGTGCATAGCACGCGGCTCCGTTTTGCACGGTATTTTCTTGGCGGGTTCCTAAACCACTGTTCCCTCAATCTCAAACACCAAACTCTCGCAATGCCGCAAAAAATGAAACGGACGCTCAAGACCTCTTCTCCCGCTTTTGTTATCCTCCTTTTATTGCTCGGTCCGACCGGCTCCGCTCTCGGAGCCGAGGCGACGGTCGCCGATAAGCAGACGCATGTATCGGCCTTTCCCGACATTCGGCTGCAACTCGAAGGGGAAATCGGTCGGCGGGCCGAGGCCGTTACCCACAATTGGCTCCTCAAGGTTTGGGACGCCAATCCGGGAATCCTCGAAATGATGCGGCTGCGAGATCGCAAGCCGGACTACGAAAATCCGCTCCCCTGGTCCGGGGAATTCGCCGGGAAACACCTCCTCTCCGCGATCACCTTGCGGCATTTCTCCGACGATCAGCGGCTCGATGCGGAGATCCGGCAGTTTATCGCCGAACTGCTCACCTTGCAGGACACCGACGGTTATCTCGGGCCGTTCCCGCGAAAAGAGCGGCTGCTCGGGCATTGGGACCTTTGGGCCCACTATCATCTGATCCTCGCCTTTTTGACCTGGAATGACGAAACCGGCGATCCGGCGACGCTCGAAGCGGCCCGAAAAATCGGCGATCTCGTCTGCAAAACGTATCTCGATTCCGGCCGGAAGGTCAGTAGCGCCGGCGACTCCGAAATGAATATGGCGATCGCCCACGGCTTGGGCGTTTTGTACCGCAAGACCGGCGAGCCGAAATACCTCGCGATGCTGCGGGAGGTCGAAAAAGAATGGCAAACTCCGGGTGCAGGCGATTATTTCCGGCAGGCGGCCGAGCGGGTGCCGTTTTTCCGGCAGCCGAAACCGCGCTGGGAAAGCCTACACGATTTGCAGGCCCTCGCCGAACTGTACCGGATCACCGGCGATACGGCGTATCGGAACGCGTTTCTGTTCGATTGGCAAAGCATTTTCGAAACCGACGTACACAACAGCGGTTCGTTCTCGACGATGGAAGGGGCGATCGGGACGCCGTTCCGGAAAGGGGAGATCGAAACCTGCTGCACGGTCGCCTGGATCGCGATGTCGCTCGACGCGTTCGCCCTGTCCGGACCGGCGGAGCAGCGCTCGACACGAACGGTCGACGCTTTGGAGCGGGCAGCCTACAACGCCGTGCTCGGATACCTGCATCCGTCGGGCCGCTGGGCGACGTACAACACACCGATGAACGGCAAGCGGGAGGCCTCGGCCCATTCGATCGTCTTTCAATCGCGGCCCGGCACGCCGGAATTGAACTGCTGTTCCGTCAATGCACCTCGCGGGCTCGGGATGCTCGCCTATTGGGCCGTTTCGCCGGCGAGCGGGAAAGACGGGGACGGTTTCTATTGGAATTATTTCGGGCCGGGGACGATCACGTTTACGGACAAAAACGACATTCAATGGAAGCTGACCCAAAAGACGAATTATCCGGCCGAGGGGCTGATCGAGGCGACGCTCGAACCGTCCGTGTCGACAAAGGCGACGGTTTACATTCGCGTTCCCGAGTGGTCGGACAAGACGCAAGTCGCGTTGAATCCGAACAGCGAACCGTCAAACACTTGGTTGGGCAAGGCTGGTTCGTATCTGCCGATTGCCCGAACCTGGAAGCAGGGGGACACGCTGCGGCTGCAATTGGAGATGAAGCCGCGCGCCTTGCGAGGGGATGCCGATGTCGATTTCAAGTCGTCGCTGTATCACGGGCCGATTTTGTTGGCTTGGGACCAATCGCGAAACGCGGCCGATTTCGCGGATTTCCCGACGCTCGATTTCAAGCGGCTGCAACTGAAGCCGGATTCCGTCGCGCGAACGGCGGCCGACCGGCAGTTTCCGGCGATGCTCGTGTTCGAGGTCGAAGGGAGGGACGCCGCCGGGCAGCCGCGAACCGTCCGGCTGTGCGATTTTGCCTCGGCCGGTGCGATGGGCGGGCAATACCAAAGTTGGTTGCCGGTTGAAGGGACCGGGCCGGGGAGCTTTACGCTCTCGTCCCCGGGGAACATGCTGCCGGGCAAGTTGTCCGACATTTTCGGCGTTGAAAGCGATGCCCCGGAAAAAGTGGAAGCGGCCGCCGTCAAGTGCATTCTGTCGGTTGAAAACCCGCCGGTGTTCGATTGGAGTACGGCGGGGAAGGGAACGAAATACCGTTTGAGTCTTTCGGAAGGGAACGATCCGGCCTCGGCGAAGCCGATCTTCGAATCGTCGGAACTGGATCGCAACACGTTCGCTTACGACAAGCCGCTCGATCCGGCCAAAACGTATTTTTGGAACGTCAAGGCGATCACCCCGGACGGGGAAATCCCGGCCCGCAACGGCCCCTGGGTGCTGCGAGTCGCCCCGGACGCCCGGCCGCGCGGCTCGCGGACGTTCGCCGATTCGCTCGCGGGAACGCCGAGCCCGCGACGGCCCGATTCCGCGGGCCAATGGGGCGAGGCTCCGGGGATTTTGTTGGAAGCGAGTGGATTTTCCGCCGCTCCGGACCGCGAAGGGAAAGAGAACGGGGCGATCGAGTTTTCGGGCAACGGCAAGATCCGGTACGCGACCCCGGGCGGTTTTCCGCAGGGGAGTTTTACGATTTCGGTTTGGTTCCGGGCCGATGAGACCGGCAAAAAATTGAACCCGACCGACCGACCGCACGACCGGATGCAGCAGATCGTCTCAGCCTGGTGCGAATCGACCGACGACCCGATCCGGCTGACGTTGCAGCGGGGAAAGGTTTCGGCCCGGATTGAGGCCGGGCACGGTTTTATGACGCCGGAGGTCCCGATCGAGCTGGGCCGCTGGTATCGCGCCGTCGTCGTCAAAACTCCGGAGCGGTTGCGGCTGTATCTCGACGGCAAATTGGCCGCGGAAACGGCGGTCGCGATCAGCCGTGCGAGCAAGGCGGTCGACCTCGGCCTCGGTTGCAACCCGCATCTGAACGGCAACGAGAACTTTTTGGGCACGGTCGCCGATTTGCAATTCCTCGATTACGCTGTTGTGCCGTGAGGGAGTAAGTTCTTCAATCCCGTCATTCCCGCGCAGGCGGGAATCTATAGTGAAACCGTTCCCTATGGATCCCCGCCTGCGCGGGGATGACGGAGAGCGTGCTCGAAATTTCGCAAATTTTTCAACAACCAAAAAATACTATTTTACGAGGTGCCAATGAAAATTACTGAACTGAAAAGCAAAATTGAAAATGCCACAAAGCAAGCGTTTTTGGAGATGTTCAAAAAACATGGAAAAGAAGGAATTTGTGCTTTTGCGTTGTACAGCGATGAAGGTGCATGGGGAGTAGTCCCAGCAACGAATACGACGAAACACCTCGAAGAAGAAGAAAAGAAAGGTTACGAGCATGGCATACATTATTACCTGTATGACACGGCAGCATGGAAATATGAATGTGTTGGTGCGACCAAATTGTTTAACGAGATTTGTAAATTTTGCCGCGAATTCGTTTGTGCAATGAATAATAACATGGAAACTCGTGAAAAAGAATTTTCAAAGTTTCAGAAACATTTGTTCGAAACGTGCATCGAGGTTTTAGAGAAACTGAAATCAGAAAATTTCTTTAAACAGATGGTCGGCAAAGACATTTTTTTACTCTTTACCGTATCCGACTACGGTTTCAGTGCAAAAGATTTCAAGAGAATCGTTACCCGATTAAATGACGGTAAATACAGGGATGATTGTCTTGATTGGATAAAAACGTGGGGAAAGCGTTAAATTCGTCGGCAAGCTGAACCGCAACAAGGAACGCGAAGCCGCCCTCGCCGCAGTCGGGACCGCAGGTCCCGGCTCGTTGTTTTCTTACAAACTTTGTCAATATCTTAAAAATCCCGGAATCCAATCGCTCGGACGGCGTTATCTTTTTAGGACGACAGCGAAAACGTCCGATTGCCAATCATCAGCAAAGCAACCAACATGAAGGCCCGCCCGTCGTATCTTTCCGCCGAAGAGCTTGCCGGAATCGTCGATGCACGGTTTGCCGCCCTGGTGCTTTACGCCCGAACCTGGAATGTCGACGATGCCGAAGACCTCGTCCAGAACGCTTTGCTGAAATTGGTCGATCAGGCCAAACGGCCGGAAAATCCGGTCGCCTGGTTGTGCAAAACGATCCGCAACGAAGCAATCAGCCGGCATCGCAAGGCTCAGCGCCGTCAAAAACACGAAACCGACGCCGCACGGGAGAAGCCCGATTGGTTCGTCCCCGGCGAAAATGTCCTTTTTGCCCGGGAAGCGGCCGAAAAGCTCGACGAACTCCGGCCGGAACAGCGGGAAATCGTCGTCCTCCGCATTTGGAGCCAACTTTCGTTCGAGGAGATCGCCGAACTGACCGCGATGCCCAAAACCGGCGTGTTCCGCTTGTACACCGAATCGCTCGCGGAACTACGCGCAAAACTCGTTTAGACGGGCGTCCCTGACGCCGGTGTGATGTAACATGTCCCCTATCGAAACGACCACCTCCGAATTGCCGCCGGAACTTTCGGCGCTTGAAGCCGCCCTCGCCGCGTTGGAACCGCGTGCGGAGCCGGCCCGCCGCGAGGCCGCGAAGTCGGCGGCCCTGCTCCGGCTGCGCGAGGCCCCGCCGCTGTCCGGCGAGAAGCTGATCGAAACGATCGTCAAAACCGATGAGCAGGAGATCACGCTTTCGCTCCGGGAATACGTCAAATCGGCCCGGCTTGTCGCGGGATTTTACGGCACGGCTTTCGGCCTGCTCCTCGGGCTGTTGCTGGGCTTGCTGCTCGGGATCGGCTTCACGCTCTCGTTCGTCAAATTTTCCCCGGTCCGCGAAATATACCATGTGCCGTATCCCATTGATTTTCCCAACGGATTTTCGGAAACAATGAATCAGAACAATGAATCAGAGCCGCGACCGTAAGGGAGCGGTTTTTGACGGGACAACCGCTTCCCTACGGTCGCGGCTCTGAACGAAATCGTTCTTCCCACTTCCCACTCTTCACTTACCACTTCCCCCGCCCATGTCACAAGATCAAGCTCAAGAAGTGCTCGCGACCGTCGTTCGCAACCAGCCGAAAAAGCGGGGCTGCCTGCGCGGTTGCCTGCTGTACGGCGGCGTCGGGTTGCTCGTGTTCGCCCTGCCGATCTGGTGGTTCTGTCTGCACACGACGCCGCTGCGGGTCTCGAAGGAGACGACCTACGTGCTCGGGCCGCTCACCGCCGACGGCAAGCGGATCGATTATTTCCGGGCAATGGAGGAGTGGTCTTACCCGCCGGAAATGAAAACCGACGAAAACGGTTACCGGCTCGTCGTTCGGGCCTGCGGCGATCTGAACGGACGGTATGAGCGTGTTTATAACGAGACCAAGACGAGCTATTATTTGAAAAAAGTCGATGATGTTGATTCGTTACATCGTTTGCAGGTTTATGAAAAACTCGGCCTCAATCCGGACGTTAAGCCAACGCTGGAGTTCGAATCACCGGATGCGATTTTCGGCAAACTCGTGGCGGACAATCCGCGGGACGAGGCGATTGATCAACTGGCCCAAAACTATTGGCAGCGGGAAAAACGGCTGGGCCGATTGTGGTGGACTTTCGAGGATTTTCCCCTGCTCGAAGAGTGGCTCGCGGAAAACACGGCCGCGATCGACCTGCTCGGCGAGGCGATCCGCAAGCCGGTGTTTCGCATGCCGCTGGTCCGGCTCGACGAAAATCAATCGATGCTTGAAGCACCGCTTATGGGAGGATTGCAAGAGATGCGCGAATGGGCTCGGGCCGCCCAAGCCCGGGCGACGTATCGGATCGGGATTGGCGATCTCGACGGGGCGATCGACGATATAATAACGACCTTCCGACTCGGACGGCACGCCGGCCGGCAGGGAATGATGATTTCGGCTTTGATCGGCATCGCGATTGAGGGAGTGGCCGCCTCGGTCGGGATCAATGAGAATCCCGCGTTCCCTCCGAGCAAGGAACAGATTGAACGTTTGCTCCGGGAAATCGACGCCTTGCCGCCGCGCATCACGCCCGAGGAGTACCTGGAATCGGAACGACTATTCGGCCTTGAGGTGATGCAGGACGTGTATTGGGGACGCGTGTCGAAATATCAAGGCCAGCCGATCTTGCAACTCAATCCCATACATTGGGCGAGGGCGATCGATATCAATATTTATCTGGCCCGCATCAACCAGGCGTACGATGCGTTAAGGGACGGGACGTTCGATGAGAATGATTACAAGGTCTCTTGGAACCCACTGCCGTTTTTGTTCGTCCGGAGCCGGACAAACCGGTTTGCCGACATTCGGGCTCGGATCATTCTCCCGGCGATGCAGGGCGCCCGAGAAGCCTGGAATCGCTGCGAATGCGGCACGAACATGCAGCGGCTGACGCTCGCGTTTTTGTTGTACGAAAAGGATCACGGCGGGCTGCCGGGCGGCGATTGGCGGGAGGCGGTTAAGCCGTACCTCGGGCCTGAGCCGGAAAAATATTTTCGCTGCCCTTCGCGGCATTTGCCGGAGGGGGAAACGGCGTACGCGTTGCTCGATCGCGGGGACGATGCGGCGGCGAGCCCGCACCAGATTTTGCTCGTCGAAGTGTCCCGGCCCCAAAAGCTCGGCGAAGGGAACGGCCGGTTGCCGCTCGAAAAAGCGAGGTTTTGGCAAAAAGATCCGGATCGACCGCAGGAGCAGCGGCCGGCCGATTTCGACGGGCTCGGCAGCACCCATACCCGCTGCATCAACGTCGGATACCGCAGCGGTGCGGTTCAACGGTTGGACGAAACGGCAAAGCCGGAGGAGGTTGCCCGCTTGCTTGACGGCCCGGCGAGCGAAGAACGACCGCAGAAATAACAATCCCACTCACGAGCCGGGACCTGCGGTCCCGGGCACGTTCATCGCGAGAACCGTCTCAACACGAGTGCGGGCAGCCCGGGACCGCAGGTCCCGGCTCGTTGTTTTTCTCGCTAATTTTTTTCGGCCGGTCCCATGATGACACGGAACGAAACTTTACCGTCCTTCGGATCGGCAAAACTGGCGAGAAGGGAAAAACCTTTATTGCGATTTTCAATCTCTTGTCCGGGATCGGCGGAAAGAATTTCCAACGGTCCCGATTCTTCGGAAATCATTTCCAGGGAAATCGATTTTTTATTCTTTTTGGAAAGAATCGCTTTATTCCCGTCGACCGTAATGCCGGCCGAGGTCATCATCCCCCAGCGGACCGGTTCCGAGACCCCTTCGAGCTTGTCTTCGATAATCAGCTGCCCGTTTTTCAGGAGCGTGAGAGTCCGTCGGGCCGATTGGGACTGCCCTTCGTAAGCCGCGCTCATATCGGCAACGGCGTATCCGACAACATCGTCTTGGCCCAGCTCTTTTCCCGTTTTGAATTCGATCAGTTTGCAATCCGCGTCCGGGTTCTGGATTTTATCGCCGATCACCAACGTATTATGACTGCGGTTATTCAGCCGGAAATAGGTCCAACGCTGTTTGCCGAAATACCCGGGCATATTGTAATCGTCCCCCCCTAAATCGCTCGCCCAACGTTCGCCGTTAAAATCGTAGACGAAGGAACCGACATCCAAGTGTCCGTGACTGGCCCGGTTGTTTCCGGCTTTGAATCCGACATATCCCGCGTTGGGATCGTTCCAGGCGGTTCGCATCATCGCGATATCCTGGACGCCGCGAAATTTTTTCGCAAGCGGCGTCGTCTCGAAATCATTTTCCGAGCCTTGCGGATCGTACCAGATCGCATAAAATACGGCGAACCGGCCGGAATTGTTATCGGCCCGGGTTCGGATGTAATTCCGCAACCAAAGAGCGTAATCGGGCCGATGGTACGTTCGGGAAAGCATGAACATCATCGGAGAAGGGCCGCCCGATTCCCCTCCGTCGGCGTAGTTGAACGTTTTATCAATTGGGCCGATCACATGCATGTAATAATCGCCGGTTACATTGAACCCTTCCGATTTCGAGAGTCCGAAATCATCGCCGAACACATCTTTCAAGCCCATCATCGCGAGCCCGCTGTAAGTTCCCCCATAATTCCAATACCCGGGGCCTTCGGGGTACGCGCCGTCGGGCTGATAGAATTTCAATCCGGAGGGGAGACTTTTCGTCGCACCGAGGATGATTTTTTCCGCTTTTTCGCGTTCCTCATCGGCAATCGCAAGTGCGGCAATGAGCAACCCGGCGTTGCAGACCTCGTTCCAATTGTTGTGTCCCTGCACCCACCAAGTCTGCTTTTCGTACAAAGGGAGAGCGGTGTCGAACGCGAAACCGACGATTGCCGTCCGGATTTCATTCCGTTGTTCCGTTGAAAGAACGTCGTAAAGCCAATCGTATCCGACCGCGGCGGAAAAGGACATTTCGGCGACGTCGAGATAATGCTTGGGGTTCCAGTCCTTGAAGCGGCTGATCGCGAGCAGTTCTTCGATCGCGGCGTCGGCGTATTCTTTTTGGCCGGTCATTCGATAGGCGAAGGCCAATGTCGTAACCCGTTCGATGCTCCGGCGACTTTGTCCGAGCAATCGTTTGCCGTCGGGAATCTTATAATCCGTAACCGGATCGTTTTTGATCTTTTCCGCTTTTTTGAGCAGCGATTCGATTTGCTTCTCAAGCAGCGCGTCCGATTTTCGCGATTCCTTCAACTCATTTTCCCGTTGCCGTGTGAGAAACAACCTCGGGTGAGCCGGCCATTTTTCCGGAAATTGGAATTCTCCGGCAAGAAGCGACGTTGCAAGAACAATGAAAAAAAGGGCGCACGATATTCGGAATAGTGATTGATGTCTCATGATCGATCCTACGAGCCGGAACCTACGGTCCCGACAGCGGCCAAAAAACAAAATTTTCTCAAAACAGTCGGGACCGCAGGTCCCGGCTCGTTGTTTGCGGCTTTTTTTTCGGCGTCAACCGCCGAGGGCGTCGAGTTTGATGCCGGAATTGGTCAAATCCTCGAACTTGACCGGGCCGGCGTTTTTGACGGCATCGGAGGCGACGTCTTCGTACCGACCGAAATTGAGCTTGAACAGCCCGGCGAGCCGCAGGGCCAACCGCTCGTATTCCGCCTTGTCTTTCCAGCATTCTTGCGGGTTGAGCACCTCTTTCGGGACCCCTTCGCAATGCGTCGGAATCTTAAGCCCGAAAATCGGGTCGGTAATCATCGGGGCGTTGATCAGCTCGCCGTCGTGTATGCCGTCGATGATCGCCCGGGTATGCTTGATCGACATCCGCTTGCCGACGCCGTACTGCCCGCCGCTCCAGCCGGTGTTGACCAACCAGGCGCGGACGTTGTATTTTTCAATGTCGCGGGCGAGGAGTTCGGCGTACTTGGCCGGATGCCAAACGAGAAACGCCGCCCCGAAACAGGCGGAAAACGTCGCTTCCGGATCGGTCACGCCCATTTCCGTCCCCGCGACCTTCGCCGTGTAACCGCTCATGTAGTGGTACATCGCCTGTTGCGGAGTGAGCAGACTGACCGGCGGCAAGACCCCGAACGCGTCGCACGAAAGGAATACGATGTTTTTCGGGTGGGAGCCGATTCCCGGAATCTTCGCGTTCGGAATGAACTCCATCGGATAGGACGAACGGGTATTTTCCGTGATCGATTTGTCGGTGTAATCGACTTCGTGCGACCGTTTGTTGAAGCCGACGTTTTCGAGGACCGTCCCGAAGCGGACCGCGTTGAAAATTTCCGGCTCGCTCGCCGGGGAAAGGTTGATGCATTTCGCATAACAGCCTCCCTCGATGTTGATGATTCCCTCGTTCGTCCAGATATGCTCGTCGTCGCCGATCAATTTGCGGTGCGGCTCGGTCGAAAGCGTTGTTTTACCGGTCCCGGACAGCCCGAAAAAGAGCGAAACGTCTCCGGCGGGGCCCTCGTTGGCCGAGCAGTGCATCGAGACAAACCCCTTTTTCGGCATCAGGTAGTTCATGATCGTGAAAACCCCTTTTTTCATTTCCCCGGCGTACTGGGTTCCGAGAATGACGAACTCGCCTCGCTCGAAATGCAGGGCGGCACAGGTTTTCGAGGTCAATTCGGGCAGGTCGGCGTCGGCGTACTGCTGCCCGGCGTTGAAAATGACGTAATCCGGCTTGCCGAAGCTCGCGAGCTCTTCCGCGCTCGGGCGGACGAGCATGTTGAGCATGAACAGGGCATGATAGGCCCGGGCGCAGATCACCCGGATTTTGATCCGGTTGCCCGGATCCCAACCGGCGTAACCGTCGACGACGTACAGCCGGTCGAGGGTGTTGAGGAACTCGATCGCTCGGGCGCGGCATTTCATAAACGAGTCGTCGGACAATTTGATGTTGACCGGTCCCCACCAAATGTCGCCGGTCGTTTTCGGGGAGTCGACGACACGTTTATCTTTGGGGGAACGGCCCGTTTTTTCGGCGGAAAAATTGATGAGCGCACCGGCCGAGGAAATCGCGGCCTTTTCCCGGACGATCGCGTCTTCGTAAAGACTCGCCGTCGAAGGGTTGCGGAGAACGGAAGATACGGTAATTCCGTAGGAGCCGAGGTCGATTTGATAGATGTCGTTCATTGTTCGAAGACGGGAAAAGGGGCGCTCTGTACGTAGACCGCGACGCGGCCAAAAACGTTCTAATTATAGCGGCTCATCGTCCGCGAAACAGCCCCCCTACAAGCCGCGGCAGACGGAAAACGGTTGCGAAAAACAATGATTCGTCCAACAACAAAAGCCGGAAAGGAGCGTGCAGCGCATTGACGGTGTGTTGAGCTTACGGATCTTTACGAAAAATTTCGAATCGGACAGCAGCCGGAAGCGTCAGCGCCCGGTTTTCCAATGCGGAAATGCAGGACCAACCCGGCGCTGACGTTTCGGGCTGCTATTTCGAAGGATTCAGAATTTATCATCGTATCAGTATGCGCACCCCTCTGCACCCCGTGCTATTTTGTTGGGTTGCATTTTAGCCCAGTTGCATTTACAATAAAATTACGACAAATCGACTGATATTTGTCGCTGCTTCAAAAGCGAACGGTCGCGGCCCTGCCGGGTTTGCACGATCTCAGGTCGCGCCGCAAAACGGAAGGATGACCCTATCAAAAAACAATGAAATCTTCTCCGTCCTTTCCCTCCTTCCCTTTTCGATTTTCAATCCTTCTCGAAACCGCGGCCGTCTTTGTCGTGTTGTACGCCCACGGAGCCTGGCCGGTGCCGGATGTCAACGAATCGTATTACCTTGGGAAAGCGATTCATTTTTGGAACCCCGATTGGGTGATCGGCGATTCGTTTCTCGACTCGAAAGACGCTCATTGGTGCTTTTACGCGGTTTTCGGTTGGCTCTCGCTCTTTCTTTCGCCGAACGCTTTCGCCTGGACGGGCCGGGTGATCGTCTGGGCCGCGTTCGCCTGGGGTTGGCGACGGCTGAGCTTCGCCCTGATTCCGGTTCGTTGGCTCTCGATCCCGACGGCCGCCGGGCTGCTTTACTATCTCGACGCCTTTCAAATGTCGGGCGAATGGGTGATCGGCGGCGTCGAAGGGAAAAGTTTCGCCTATCCCCTGGTCCTGTTCGGACTCGAAGCGATGGTTCGCGGAAAATGGAACCGGGTCTGGGGCTTTTTCGGCGCGGCGGCCGCGTTTCATGTTCTGGTCGGCGGCTGGTCGGTGATCGTCGGCCTGTTCGTTTGGTCGCTGCAAAAACGCACGGAACGGACATCACTCCGAAAAATGTTGCCGTTTCTCGGGCTCGGCGGGCTGCTGTCCCTCCCCGGGCTCATCCCGGCCCTGTTGCTCGATTCCGGTTGCTCTCGCGAAACCATCGGCCAAGCCCATTGGATTTACGTCTTCGAACGGCTCGGGCATCATCTGGTACCGTCGTCGTTTCCTTGGACCTATCGCTTGCGGTTCGCCGTTTTGGTCGGTTTGTGGTTAGCCTTGTGCTGGGTTGCCAGAAGCCGAAAACAAAGAGCGGAAACCGCGAGCCCGGAAATCGAAGAAACGGAAGAGTGCGAGCTTGCGGGGCGTTTTTTTCGGTTGCATGGCTTCGTGTTCGGGACGCTGATTTTGGCGGCGATCGGCTTCGGCATCGCCGCGTTGTTCCGAGACGACCCGAGAGGAGCGGCCGATTGGCTTCGCTTCTACTGGTTTCGGATGTCCGATTTCGCGGTCCCCCTCGGAGTTACATTCCTCGGAACGTCGCTCTTGTATCGACTGTTGCTCGGGTTTGAAAAACAACGCAACGAATCGAGCAATACCCCGCTGGTTGCCGCTTCCCCTGTCGGTGACCTCGCCGGTGGGATCGGTCGAATTCTCGCCCTGCTCGGAATCGGCGTCGGCGTCTTCTTGTTGTTGGACGGCCTGATTTTCGGTTGGCTCTTTTTTACCTGGTTTCCCCCTCCGGAACCGGCTATTCCGTGGGGCGTGACCATGATTCTCGGAATCGTGATTCTTGTAATTTTTGAGAAATGGTCTAATACGCAAAAGCGTCCGCCTTTCAAATCGACAACACTTTTACCAACGGCCTGGTTGTTGCTGTTGGTTTCGATTGTCGTCTGGGGGCCGCTCGGCTATATTTTGAAACTGGCCGAACCGCGAACCCGGTTCGCGTATTCCCGGAGCGATCCGTCGTCGAGCCGGGCCGCCTATTACTGGGTCGAGGCGTGCGATTGGATCAACGATCCGGCCAACGGCATCCCGAAAGAGGCCCGGTTCCTGACCCCGGGCGACAACGCGACCTTCAAATGGTACACGGCCCGGCCGGAGGTCGCGACCTGGAAAGAGATTCCCCAGGACGCCGCCGGCATTGTCCGCTGGTACGAAACGGTCGAAGAACTGTTCGCCTATCGACCTCAAGACGGCCCCGTGCGCCGGGATTATTCGCTGCAAGTCCTACTCAACCGCTATCCCCCGGGGCCGTTCCAAAAACTTCGCGAAAAATACGAATTCGATTACGTTCTTTGCGGAAAATACCCGGCCTTGCAACTGCCGATCCTCTACGAAAACATGTCGTACGTGATTTACGACGCGAAGGGAGAGCGCGACCAGCCCGACCCAATACCGTAGCGGCACCGGCGTCTTCGCCGCTCGGCTAAACGGACGCTGGGCACGAAAAAACCCGACTGGTTGAACCAGACGGGTTTTTTCGTTATTGTGATCTGATTGCGGCAAATGTTGCCCGCTGAGTCTTATCCGAAAATATCGATATTCGAACCGGCTCCCACCGCTTTCCCTTCGGATTTGGCGGTCGAGCTGGTCGATCCGGCCTCTTGAATCAGTCCGACGATCACTTCGCCGATCATCTTTTGAACGCCCTGCGATTTTTTCATCACCGCGGTTTGAATCGCGAGACTGTTCATTTCCTGTTGCATCGCCGAGGCACTGGCCAACGAACTTCCAATACCGTCCATTTTTATATCTCCTTCAAAAATACGTCGAATGACATCTAAAGACAATTTGCCTGTTTAGCCGAGCGGCGAAGACGCCGGTGTCCCGTCCAAACAGTTTAAGAACAAGCCGAGAGCCCGACTCTCCCAAGCCTACCTCACAAAAAAACAAAAGGCAAAAATATTTTTAAAAATCTCCCTATTTTGCTTAAAATGCCCGTGTTCAAAAATCACAGTCAAACACAACTTGCTTTTGTTTAATTGAATTTTTCCGATTTTTACAACTAATTTCCTAAGAATAGCAAGATTTGGGAAATTGATATGGAGCAAATATCCCTAACTCGGTAAGATTCCACACTCCAGATAGACCGGAGATCAGCGCGCGGACGGAATCGCGGGCTGAACGGCCGATTTGTTTTCCTTTTCCCGAGATAAAACTTTGTTCCGCCTGCGTTGGATAGCCCTGCTTCTCTTTTGCAATGTCGTACTTTGCGGCAGCGGGGGATGTTTGCACCGGCTCAGGACCCGACCGCTGACGCCGAGCATCGTTCAAAGCCGCGAAATCTGCCGGGAAGCCAACGCGGCTATGGAGCAGGGGGATTGGCAGGAGGCGGAGAAAAAACTGGCCAAGGCGATGCGGCTCAACCCGAAGGACGCGGACATCCGGCGGCATTACGCCGAAGTTCTTTGGCAATTGGGGCAGCAACAGGAATCGATCCGACAGCTGAACGAAGCCTCGAAATTGAGTCGCAAGGAAACCCGGGAAGATCCGGCGATTTCCATTTCTCTGGCGGAAAAGATGTTGAACACCCAGCAAATCGATCAAGCCGATCATTTTTCGCGGCGGGCGATCGAGCTCGGCCCCAAGGAATCCAAGGCCTGGGCGTTACACGGCAAGGTGCAATCGATTTTGGGGGAAGAGCAGTCGCGATCGGGCGGCCGCGAACGGGCGATCCCGTTTTACGAAAAAGCGATGTTCGATTATTATCGGGCGCTGTCGCTGACCTCGCCCGGGTCGCTGCAAAATCGCGAATTGCTGGCGGAACTGGCTGGAATTCAAATGCGAATGGGGCAGGCGGAGCGAGCTCTCGCGACCTGGCAGAGCCTGGAGCGGCTGTACCTGCCGAGCCCAAGGCCGGTTCTCGTTCTTCGCGGAAAAGCCGAGACGTTGGTTGCCTTGAATCGGATCGAGGATGCGATTGAGATGTTCAATCTCGCGATCGAGCAGACTCCGAACGATTTGGACCTTCTGATGCCGTTGGCCGATCTGCAATTGCGGAACGGACAAATCGCCGAGGCCGCCCTTACGACGAACCGGATTCGGAGCCTTGCCCCGAACCATCCGTTCGGGATCGCCCTCGCGCAGCAGATCGAATCGCTGCGTCGCGGCCGCCCCCCACGAATGTAGCGGAGGGGCCAACGAAAAAGAACCGCACGTGAAGCGAAGCGTAACTTGCGGACCTTGTACACGGCACGGCCCCTGCTGCTTCAGACCGTGTACAAGGTCCGTAAGTTACGTCGGAGTACCGACTACACTTACGGCTCATTTTCCTGATTGACGGAGCGAGCGACGTATTCTTTCGGCTGTTGGCTTAACGCGTCGATTTTCGCATTGATTTTCAAGAAACCATAGAAAATCGCAAATCCGACCCAGTTGGCAAAGAGAAGAACTGCGGTCCAAAGAAGCTTTTCACTGATCGATCCTTTGGCAAAATAGGACCAATACAAAATTAGCGGCGCAAGAGAAAAGAAAATAATCACGAAAATAAAAAATCAATTCAAAAGGTCCGGGCATTATACTATTCTCCTTTTTGACGGGGCAATAAAAAAACCTCGAAGTTTCCTTCGAGGTTTCATTATACAATGGCGTGATGCTGTAAGCGAGTCAAATTGAGATCAGCTCCATACTTATTATGTTTCATTTTCTTTAAAGAAAGAAACGTTCTAAGTATCCTTAGAAAGGAGGTGATCCAGCCGCAGGTTCCCCTACGGCTACCTTGTTACGACTTAGTCCCAATCGCAGAGTTCATCTTCGGCGCTTAGCTCCCATAGGGTTGCGTTGGCGACTTCGG
>JAVBQI010000121.1:0-5738 GCA_031549145.1 Thermoguttaceae bacterium
CGATTCTCACTGATGATTTCGTCAAGACGGGCAAGCAGCTCTTCTTCCGAAATGGTATTACAAGCGCAGGAACCGGAACAAGTTCCGGGTTCGACGATCGAAGCGGACATAAAAGATCTCCTTTATTCGTGAAGGAAAGAATAGAACCCGAGAAAACATATCTAACGATTCGATTAAGGGTGAAATACCGAACGGCAAAATATTCAACCGGCTCGCGAACTCTTCGGCCCGCGACCGTCGAGAAGACGAAAACCGCAACCGCTTCGGCAGTAAGGGAAGCGACCCAGGGAAATTCGTTTCGAATATACGAAAACTTATTCCCCGCATTACGCTGTCGTTATTGTAGCACTTTTTGGTCGGTTGTCCCGCCAAAAACATGCATTTTAGGAAACTCAAACGCGAAGGTCAAGTTTTTTTCAGAAAAAAATTGAAAAGAATGGGCTCAAATTTTGCTGGCAAGGGAGATTGCCAATCACCGCGCGGCAGCCTCCGGTCTCCGGACCTGCCCCTGATTCGAGTGCAACCTGAATTTCTGAAATACGGCGTACGCGAATGTTCGGCGACCTGTCGTCTACCTTTTCGAAACGCCCACAAAACTTGCGTGTACCTCTGTCGACCTGTATTTTTTTCAGTCGGTTTGATTTTACCGTCGACTGGCCTATAATGATCGCATCGTGGTTGACCAGCCGTCATTTTCCAACATTGCCGAGGCGTTTTTGCCGGGATCGGGTACGGCATGAAAGACAAGCCCAATCCATTTTCTTTCTCCAACTTCAAACCAGAAGAAAGCAATGACGCAAGACAAAAACCAAACGCTGACAACACAGGCCGGAGCCCCGGTCGCCGACAACCAGAATATTCAGACCGCGGGGCCGCACGGCCCCGCGTTGCTGCAAAACGTCTGGATGATGGAGAAGCTCGCCCACTTCAACCGCGAACGGATTCCCGAACGGGTCGTCCACGCCAAGGGGAGCGGAGCCTATGGAACGCTGACGATTACACACGATATTACGAAGTACACCAAAGCGAAAGTCTTTGCTCCGGGAAAGAAAACCGATCTTTTTCTGCGGTTCTCGACCGTTGCCGGGGAACGAGGCGCCGCCGACACCGAACGGGACGTTCGCGGTTTTGCCATTAAATTCTACACCGATGAGGGAAACTGGGACTTGGTCGGCAACAACACGCCGGTCTTTTTTCTGCGCGATCCGCTGAAATTTCCCGACTTCATCCACACGCAGAAGCGCGACCCGAAAACCAACCTCCGCAGCAACACGGCGGCGTGGGATTTTTGGTCGCTTTCCCCGGAAACGCTGCACCAGGTGATGATCCTGATGAGCGACCGCGGCATCCCGAAAAACCTGCGGCAAATGCACGGTTTCGGCTCGCATACGTTCAGTTTTTGGAACGACAAGAACGAACGGGTCTGGGTCAAATTCCATTTCAAGTCGATGCAGGGAATCGAAAACCTGACCAACGCCGAAGCGGGAAAGATCGTCGGAACGGATCGCGAATATTCGCAGCGGGACCTTTTCGAGAATATCGAAAAAGGAAATTTCCCGAAATGGAAAATGTGCGTTCAGATCATGCCGGAAGCGGAAGCGAAAACCTATCGTTTCAATCCGTTCGACCTGACGAAAACGTGGAGCCAAAAGGATTACCCGCTCATCGAAGTCGGGATCATGGAGTTGAACAAGAATCCGGACAATTATTTCGCCGAGGTCGAACAATCGGCGTTCGATCCGGGCAACGTCGTGCCGGGAATCGGTTTTTCGCCGGACAAAATGCTGCAAGGCCGGTTGTTCGCTTACGCCGACGCCGCGCGGTATCGAATCGGCACGAATTACGAAGCCTTGCCGGTCAACGCCCCTCGCTGTCCGATGAAGAATTATCAGCGGGACGGAGCGATGCGTTTCGACGGCAACGGCAGCGGCGTCAACTACGAGCCGAACAGCTTTGGCGGGCCGACGCAGTGCTCCTGCGCACAGGAGCCGCCGCTCGATTTGGACGGCACGGCGTTCAACTTCAATCACCGCGAAGACAACGACTATTACACGCAGCCGGGCGATCTGTTCCGATTGTTGCCGGAAGACGAAAAGGTTCGGCTGCTGCAAAACGTCGCCGAGGCGATGGGTGGTGTGCCGCACGACATCCGGGTCAGGGCGATTGCGCGGTTTCACCAGGCGGACACTCGCTGCGGGGCCGGCATTGCGAAGAATCTCGGAATTGCCGAAAAGGAAATTCTCGACGAAGTGCTTCGACAATCTTCGAAAAACGTTTGAGAAGCACGAATTCGAGATGTAAGGGAATCAATTCGCCGCAAGCGTCTACGCGAGGATGACGGAATCTTATTGCCCTCCGCGAAAAAATTGAACCGGAGCTTCGAACTCAACCCTCGCGGTTTCGGGGCTTTCGTCACTTCGCTCAGGAAGCCCCTCGGCTCAATTTTTGTGCGGAGCACAGTAGAAGTGGTTTCATCTTTGTACTGGTCTTGGTCCCTCTTACGCTTCGGGCTCTGCTTTTGGCTCCGACGACAATGATTACAACCGATCCAAATCCTCGAAAAATCGGGGATACGTCTTTTCCGTGCACTTCGGGTCGCGGATCACGATGCCGGGCTCCCGCAGCCCGGCGATCGCGAAACTCATCCCCATCCGGTGATCGTCGTAAGTGTCGATCTCCGCGAACTGGCGTTCCCGGGGCGGAACGATCGACAGCCCGTCCTCGAATTCCTCGACGACGGCCCCGAGTTTGCGAAGCTCGGCCGCGAGAGCCGCGATCCGGTCCGTCTCCTTGTACCGGATATGCTTGGCGTTGACGATCCGGGTCGGTCCCTCGGCGAAGAGCGCGACGACGGCCAGCGTCTGAACCGTGTCGCTGATCGGGTTCATATCGACGGTGATCCCCCGCAACGGCCGGTCGAGCTCGCGACGCAGCGTGATCGCATCGGAAGAGTATTCGACCTCGCAGCCCATTTGCCGCAGACATTCGACGAACCCGACATCTCCCTGCAACGAATCTTTGTTGAGGCCCCGGACGGTAACCCGACCGCCGCACACGGCCGCCGCCGCGAAAAAGTAGCTCGCGGCCGAGGCGTCCGGTTCGATCGCGTAATTTCGGGCCGAGTAGGCGGAGCCTTGCGGAATGGTGATCGTTCCGCCTCGAGAAAATCGCAAAGGGGTGCAGTCCGAATCATTTTTCAGTCCGCCGTCCGAATCGCATTTGGGGTCGAAAAAATGACATTCGACTCCGAACGAGTGCATGATGCTCGCGGTCATTGCGATGTAGGGGAACGAAACGAGCGTACCCTCAATCTTCAAAACGACGTCGTTGCGGGAAGAAATGAGCGGGGCCGCGATCATCAGTGCCGAAAGAAACTGGCTCGAAACGTTCCCCGCGACCGAAGCGACGATCGGCCGCCCTTCGGAGCCGGGCGTGTTCCAATCGGTTTGGCCGTAAGGATTCCTGCCGATCAAAACCGGCGGGCAGCCGTCGGCGTTTTCGCAGCGGAGGTTACCGCCGAGCGGCTTGAGGGCGGCGATCAAATCGCGAATCGGCCGCTGGTGCATCCGCTCTTTACCGAAAATCCGGTACCGGACCTCGCCCGAATGTTTCGCGAGCGCAAGTGCCGCGGTCAGAAATCGGGCCGTCGTGCCGCTGTTACCGACATCGAGTTCGGCCGCGGTCTCGGGAACCGAGCCGCCCAGCCCGAGAACACGCATCCGGTGATGCTTGGGATCATGGTCGAGCGAAAACCCGAGCGTTCGCAGGGCTTCGAACATGATCCGGGTGTCGTCGGAATCGAGCACGCCGTCGAGTACGCTTTCCCCTTTCGCGAGAGCGGCGATCAGCAAGGCTCGATTGGTCAGGCTTTTCGAGCCGGGCGGAACAACGGTCGCATCGATCGGACCGCGGGGAAGGATTTTTATCGAATCAGACAAACCGGACATGTACAGGAAAGGCAAGGGGTACCTCTGATTGTTACAATAGGGAAAACCAAAAATTCAGCGATTTCTTCGATTTTTTTTGAAAAACACAGACTTCGCGGGCGTACTTTCAGCGCTTCCTGCGGCTTGCTCCCGCCCCGCGACCCGACTATAATTCATGTGTCCGGTGAAGCGGAGGCAGCACTGCTGAGGAGCAACTCGCCGAGGAATAACCGGGCCAAGGATGTGTCTTTGGACACGGCCCCAAGTCCCTCACCGGCTTGGGGTTTTCTTGACAGCAAAATGACACATTCTTGCAAATGCCTTAAAAAACCTATTTCGGACGTCGTTTGGCGGAAGAAGGCTTTTCTTCGCTCGACGCTTCCTTTTTGGGTTTTGATACGATGATCACACGGGCTTTTTCGTTGGCCTGAATCTGATCGGCAAATCCCATTTCCGTCAAAACACGCTGTTCGCCTTTCGACAGCTCGTCATATCGCTTTGACCGTGGTAGGCCCGCACTTTCGTAAACTTCCGAAAGCGGCTGGACATAACGTACAGCAACATCTCCTTCCGGTTTCAAGGCCTTTATTCCTTCGTCAAAACGAAGTCGATGCGGCTTCTTTCTTTCACCGGTGACCTGGCTTCGAAGTTTTCGGTGTTTACCAACCGCCTTGGAAGCATCGGCATACCGATAGGGCTCCCTGTTTTTGAGCATGTGATAGGCAAGAACCGCCAATTTCCTGGCACCGGCGGTCACTCCCGTATTCCATCCTTTTTTGCTGGTGATTCGGCGAACAAACACTCCCAAAGGTCCGTCATGGCGGTTCAAGTGTTGTGCAGCCTCACACAGCATTGCCCGTGCCAGGCTTGAGCCGGCCTTCGTGATCGGACCGTGATGGCATTTATCAGCCGATTTCTTCGTGCTTGGAACGACGCCCAAGTACGAAGCGGCATGATCGGCGTCCTTGAAGCGTGAAATGTCTCCAAACGCCGCTAGAACCGCCGTGGCGGTGTTGTAGCCGACACCGGGCAATGTCATCAATAGTTGTACGTTTTCTTCCTCGTAAGCCAGTCGTTTGATTTCAGATTCGACCTTTTCGATCTCCTCTTGAAACTTTTTCAACATGGCGATCTCGCAATCCACGACGATCCGTTCATGAGTCGGAAGTTCCACGTTTTGCAAATCGGCGAGTCCCGAATCGGTCCACGACACGTCATGCTTGATCAAGAGATGGTTCAGTACGTTTTTGATGCGATTTTTCGTCGAGGTGGCTTCCTGGACAAGAGACCTGCGAAAAGACGAAAGGCGTCGTAGTACACGTGTCTTTTGGTCCGGAATCCAGACACTCGGCAAAAAATCACAGCGCAGCAGTTGGGCGAGAATCATCGCGTCGATCTTGTCGGTTTTGATTTTCGCTTCGGCGATGGCCTTTGTTTTCAACGGATTACCGACGACGATCTTCGCGACGAACGGCTCCAGAATATCAACGATACTCCAGGTGTTCGTCGTCGCTTCCATCGCGAGGCAATCCCCTTTGGCAAGAACTTTTTTGGCGAAATTGACCAGAACGGAATGTTCGCAAGGAATGCGTCCGCCATCGAGTTTCTTTCCGGCGGCGTCGAGAATGCAATACTCGACGACCTCTTTGTGAATGTCGAGTCCGACATAACGTTTTTGGGGGCGTGGCATGGTACCTCCGTGTTTTCGTGAGTGAAAAGGAATGGGCAATTCGGCAAGTACCTCTTCGAGATCGTATCTCAACCGGGTGAGTCGTTCGGGGCGGTTCAGTTAACGCCACGGGCTCGAAGCAC
>JAVBQI010000156.1:0-4499 GCA_031549145.1 Thermoguttaceae bacterium
TTTACTCGCCGAGAGACGGCGAGCGACCCCCGACCGGCGACGGGCAACGCGACGAGCGGGGCCGCTGGTCGAGCGACCGGGAGCGGCCGCGATCGGACGAACGAGGTTCGAGCCGTTATTCGCCGCGAGACGGCGAGCGACGACCAACCGGCGACAGGCCGCGCGACGAGCGGGGCCGCTGGTCGAGCGACCGGGAGCGACCACGATCGAGCGAGCGGGATTCGAGCCGTTATTCGCCGCGAGACGGCGAGCGACGACCAACAGGCGACAGGCCGCGCGACGAGCGGGGCCGCTGGTCGAGCGACCGGGAGCGACCGCGATCGGACGAACGCAAACCGGGACGGTATCAAGATCGCGAGCAAGGTCGTTTCCGGAATGAGCGGCAACCTCGCGAGAAAGATGGAACACCGGGGGAGGAAAAACGAGAAAAAACATTTGAGCGAGGCCGAGAATCCTTTGAGAGACGACGTTTTCCAAAAAACAATCGCGGAGGCGGATTCAAAAAACAGTAACTCGCGTATTGCCGAACGCCTGCCTTTGGTTTGCACGACTGTAGGTTGTAGTACAAAGTCGTGAAAACAGCCTTGACAAAAAACACGACGTCATTTCGACTGGAGCAACGCGCAAGGAGAAATCTCACCCTCGCGAAAAGGGCGGGAATTCGAGTCCCATGCAAAACCGTTTCTTTACGGGCGCGGCTCCGAACGAAATCGTTCAAAATTTTCCTGGAAATCAGTATGCAAAGGAGCCGTATCAGAATAACTTTTACAATTGTACAAAAAGTCGAGCATTTTATTGCTTGTTTTTTAAAACGGAACACACGGAAAGACGGAAAAACACGGAATTTTTCATTTCCGTTATTCCGCGTATTCCGTAGTTAAAAATGTGCGATTGACAGGTTGTTTTGTTACAGATCCAAACGTGTTCCTACAGCCTATAGTCAATAGTCTATAGCCTCTATTGAAGAATGGGAAAAACCGATAAAAATCAATTCGATCGGAACGAGTCGGGAGAACCGGATCCCAAGTTGCGAGATGCCGGGCCGTCGGGTTCCGACTACATGGATTCGGAGGATTCCCCGACACTCACCAAATTCGGCATGCTCCCTCCCCGGGTTTCTTCCGGACCGCAAAATCCGAAACAGACCTCGCCGACAGGGAGCTTTTCGGGAGGATTTACTGTCGGAGATTCTCCCACCTCGACTTCAAGGTTCGGGATCATTCCTCCGAACGTCGCCTTTGGGACGACGGCCAATCTCAAACCGCCGGAGATCATTGCCGATGAGGATAAGGAAGCCCATGCCCAATCGTCGAAGCTCAGCGCCCAGGGCGAATCGCTACTCCTCTTCTGGTCCTCGTTTTACCCGATCCTGCTTTTGGGTCTGTTTATCGTTACACTCCTGGGGGTTGGAATTTACGTTTTCTCCTATTATTACTCCCAAGGATATTTTTATGCCCTGAGCAACCGGTCCTCCCGCAATATGGAAAACGGAACGCAAATCCGTTTTTTCGGCATGCCGGTCTTCGGGAACCGGTTTCTTTTCGTGATCGACCGTTCCGTCCGCATGGGCGAAGGAGACCGCCAATCCTCGTTTCAACTCGCCTCGGAGGAATTGCAACAATCCTTGAACATGCTCACGGAAACCGATTCGTTCGAGGTGGTTTTTTTCAACCGTGAACTCGCTTCGGCCTTCTCTTCAGGAAATAAAATCGTCCTCAGCAAGGCCGATGCGAAAAATCTGGCCCATGCCAAGGAATGGATCGCCCGGATCAACATCGAAGGGGCGAACGCCGACCCCCACAAAGCCCTGCTGACCGCCGTTCAATCCGAGGCGGATGTCTTGCTGTTCGTTTGCGAGACCCTCGATGCTTCTTCAATAAGTGTCAACCAGTTGTCGGAATTGGCCGCCCTCTCTCAAAAAATGAATGTTCTCGTCGTCGAATGCGGCCTGGGAAGAAAACCGTTCCAAAAAACGTCGTTGGAATTGTTCGTCCAAAAAAATCGAGGGGGATATCTTTGGAAAAATATGGCCCCGCCTTCTCCCGAAGCCCCCGTTCACCGCACCGAAACGGCATCTCTTTTCGCCCCGGAAGAGAACGAGTTCGCCCTTTCCGATTCGGATTTCCTCGAAATGATTTCGTCCGATTTCAACGAACCGAAGTTCAAAAAGCAACAGAATCGAAAAATCGCCGACAATCCGTTCCTGCGGTCAAGCCTTCCCGACCCTCTCGAATCGGAGCCTTCGTCCGTCCCGCCGAAAAAGATCGATCTGCCGAACCCGCTCATCGCGGAAATCGAGGCGGATGCGAGAACCGTTTACCTTTCCGGTTTGGAGGGCTCTTCCCGGGATCCGAAATTGTTGACGCTCGGAGCCGAACAGCATTTGAAGCGTTGGGTTCAAGGCGCCAAAGCCGGACTGCCCGGCGCGGAATACCTGCTCGGTTTGTGTTATCGCAACGGCGTCGGAGTTCTCCTCAACTCGACGAAGGCGTTTCAATGTTTGACCAAATCGGCCGAGGGAGGCTGTGTTCCCGCGATGTCGCTTCTCGGGGATTTTTACATGTTCGGATCGCGTGAGATTAGAATCGATACGATCAAATCGCAGTATTGGTACGAAAAGGCCGCTCTCATCGGCGAGCCGACGGCCCAGACCTGGATGGGCTATCGTTTCGCGATTTCTTCGCTCGAAAAAATCGATTGGTATACGAAAGCGGCCGCCTTGAATTTTGCGGACGCCCAATTTCTTCTCGGGCAATGTTTCGAATCGGGGGACGGCATCCCCAAAAACCTTGACAAGGCGGTTTTCTGGTATCAGAAAGCGGCGGAAAAAAATCACCGCGGCGCCCTTGGCGCCTTGAAAAGGTTGGGAGAGGGAGCGGGAGGAGGAACTCCGACTCCTCTCGACAAAGAGACCGAGACAACGCCCCCTCTCGAATGACCGCAGGCCTGCCGCACCGTCAATACGCCGCACTCCTTTCCGGCTTTGTAACCATTCACGCAAACTCCTGGAGCGCGGGCGTCCCGCCCGCATGGTGGGCGACCGGACATTCCTTTGCATCGCCGAAATTCGCTTCGCGAGGGGCGTTTCCGAACAGGAAAATCGTTTCCTATCAGACAACCCCTTGCAGGCGAGACGCCCTCACTCCAAATGTTCATGAACGGTTGTACTCAAGCCGGTTTAAAATTCCCGTCTTCAACACGGCAGCGGCCCAACGAGGCCGCGATTTGATCGAGGGCGAAGCCTACCGCCCCTACCGGCTACGGCATACCGGTTTTTTATCGTTCATGTCAATCAACAGGGCCGCCAAAAAATCCGCTTGACAGCAACGGTTTTGCATCCTAGAGTAGCGAAGCGACGGAGAATCGTTAGAATGGTACAAATGTGCCGATTCGGTCGATTTTAACGTCGTCTTCGCCTTTGCCGTTGATCTGACCCGCCAACCGTTTTCGTCTTATGTCGGATAAAAGCCAAATCTCGGAAATCCTCACCGAGCAATTCAAGCAACAAATGGCCGCGCTCACTTCGCAGGAAGACAAACGGCCGCACCCATTTCGCTCCGCGATCCTGCGCGGGCTCGGCGTGTTCTTGCCGCCGCTGTTGACGATCGTCATCTTCTTCTGGATCGGCGGGACCATTGCAACCTACGTCATCAATCCGGTACATTCTGGGACTCGCAGTTTCCTGATCTGGCTCAGCGCCGACATCGTTCTCGAACAGGAGTTGCCCGAACATCTCCGAGGGCAAGAGAAACCGCTTTTCAAAAAAGGGCTTTACCGCAAGGTTGCCGATTCGACCTATGTTCCGGAATACGTTTGGGAAAAAGTGCTCAAAAGCAGCAGTGCCAAATACCCAATGCCGAAAACCGGGATCGAAATTTACCAACGGTATGTCGATTTGACGATTTTGCATCCGGTGATTTTCGTGCCGATTTTGGTTCTTCTTTTAACGCTCCTGCTCTACCTGATCGGCAAATTTATCGCGGCGGAGATCGGCCGTTTTTTCTGGCTCCGATTCGAAAAGATCGTACAGCATCTCCCCCTGGTCCGCAACGTCTACGGAGCGGTCAAGCAGGTCAGCGATTTCGTCTTCGCCGAACAATCGATCCCTTATTCCCGTGTCGTCGCGATCGAATGGCCCCGCAAGGGAATTTGGGCCTTGGCCCTGGTTACGAGCGAAGGTTTCCCGGCATTGGAGAAGCTGATCGGCGAACCGGTTTACGGCGTTTTGGTCCCGACCTCGCCGATGCCCGTAACCGGTTTCACCTTGACGGTGAAGCAGAGTGAAGCCCACGACGTCGGTATTACCCTGGACCAGGCGATCCAGTTCATCGTCAGTTGCGGCGTCGTCACAACCCCGCAACTCGAAGACGAAACCCTGCCCGGATTGGCGGAACGATAATACCGTAGCACGGAACCGTTGGGCCGGTTCTCACGGTTTCAGAACGTTCTTCGTTTTACGCTAAAAACGAAACCATTCAGAGCCGCGCCCGGAAGGGAGC
>JAVBQI010000226.1:0-16111 GCA_031549145.1 Thermoguttaceae bacterium
TCCCGCTGTCCGTTGAAGTCGACCCAAAAAAGGCCGAACGGTTTCGTCACGATATAATGACCATCGGGATTCGTCGAGTAACTGATGATGTACTCGGTTTCGTTGATCGGATAAGGATAAGCGAAACGGTCGGAGAATTGCCCCCAGCCGTCGACCCGATCGGCGGGCGTTTCGCGGATGGGGGAGATTAGCTGCGCCCCGGAATTTTCCTGACGACCTTTGGACGGATCGACGACACCGATTTTGCCGTATTGTTTGGTGTGGTGACCGGCGAAAATCGCGAGAAATTTTCCGCCGCTGTTCGGAATCTCGCGGGTGTGCATCAACGAGGTAGGGAAATAGGAATTGTTCCCATACACCTCGGTCTGGTGCGTCCCGTCGGGATACATCTGGAAGAGCGGCTGCGGCCAAAGCTGGCTTCGGTCGTTGTATTCCCAACGGGTGTAGATGATGCGTCCGTCCGAAGTCAGCGTCGGCCAATTGGTGTGAACCTGGTCGAACCCCAGCCGCCGGATGCCGTTGCCGTCTTTGTCGCAAATGAAAAAGTTCGAGGTATCGGGCGGAAAGCAGTCGATGATCTGACCGCAGCGGGACGAGACGAAAATGATGTCCCCGGTCGGTGTTACACACGGCTCATAATCGGCGTACCCGAGACCGAACGTGAGCTGCCGGACCGTTCCGCTCGCGAGCTCGTAATCGTAGAGATGGAAATCGTCGAGCCAGTCCGATTTTTTCCAGGAGAAAATGATTTTCTTGCCGTCGAGCGAGACGACCGGATCGCGGATCACGCCGTTACGGTCGTCGATCAACGTTTGGACCTCGTACTCTCCGGACTTGCCCAGTTCGAGCCGGCAAAGCGACGAGCCGGGGACGAAGTGCCTTTCCCCCTGGGCGTCGGTGAGCCCTTCGGTGTAGGTGTAGTGACTGCCGCCAAAATCGTAATGCTTCACGAAAACGAACACGGGATACTTTTCCTTGAGCGTTTTCAATCGCGCGTCGCGGCGTTCGGCGCACTTTTTCAGGTACGCCTCGTCCGGCGGAGTCGTCCGGCCGTCTTGCATGCACCAATCGGCGATGACCTCGGGCGGATAGACCTTCGTCGTTTCCGCGAAAGCGGCGGAGGCGAGGAACGGCAGTATTGTAAAGAAAAGGCAAATCGATCTCATGGGTGGTCTCCCGGTGAGGTTGTATGGCGATAGTGAGTCCCCAAAAAACTTTTTCCGTCATTCCCGCGCAGGCGGGAATCTATAGTGAAACCGTTCCCTATGGGTCCCCGCCTGCGCGGGGATGACGGAATTACAGTTCATTTTGTCTGAGCTCGGTCGTGTGGCTCAATGCTACTTCCCCAACGGCTTCAGCGACGTCAGCGTAAACGGGGCATCGTGCTTCGTGTTGACTTTGTCCGGTCCGGTCACGCAGTCGAAACAGCTGAGGATCAGTCGGTCGTTCCAGAAAATCGGCTCGCCCGGCTGGTCCAACTCACCGTTCGCCCCGTCGGAATCGGGCGATTGTGCGATCCGGTAAACCTTGCCGTCCGGCGTGACGACGGCGACCGCGTTGTCGGAAAAGTCGGCGATATACAGGTTGCCCCGGTCGTCGAAGCAGATGCCGTCCGTCGTTCGCAGGTTCTTGGGATCCTTGGCCCAGGTTTCGCAGGACAGTACTTTTCCCTGGTCGTTCAAGGCGACCTTCAGAATCGCCCCGTCGCCGAAATTTCCGAGATACAAGTTTCCGGATTCGTCGAACGCGATCCCGTCGAGCCCGTATTGGCATTCCTTATTATACGTCAAAACCGGCAACAAAAGTTCCCGGTCGGCGAGCGTGTTATTGACCCGGACCGTTCTTTTCGCGGCGGGATCGAAACGGTAAACGCCGCTGGTCAAAAGGCCGCTTTTGTCTTTGACCCGCGACATGAGGCTGTTCGTTACGTAAAGTTTGCCGTTGTGGTAACGGACACCGTTCGGGTGTTCGATCCCCTCGGCCAGCACTCGCATCGTGACCTTGGCCTCGCTCCCCATCCCTTCGACCTTGCAACCGAGCAGGCGGCCTTTGAATTGCCCCTCTTTCGTTCCTTTCCAGCCCTGGTTGTCGCAGATGAAAAGCTCCCCGTCCGGCCCGAACGCGATCCCCATCGGGCAGGCGAGCCCCGTTTCTTTCAGGACCGGCACGTCGAACCATTTTTTGACGTTGCCGCTGGTGTCGATCTTGAGAATGCAGGCCGGTTTCGTCTGGTCGGCGAAATTCGGGCAGGCGAGGATGAGGTTCCCCTCCCGGTCGACGGCCATACCGTCCGGCGTCGGGCAATAATCCGGCAGCGTGACGAACAGCACCGGCATTTGCAGCTCGGGCGTTTCGGCGGTTGCGGTTTGCAGGCTCGCGGAAACCGTGAGAATCAAAAGTACGGCGAGAAAAACCGTTCGTTTCATGTTTTTATTGGTCCTTGATTTTACGATGTTTTGCAAAAAATTTTTTGATCTTACTCTCCGTCATTCCCGTGCAGGCGGGAATCGAAAAGTTACGGTTTCCCTCTGGAACCCCGCCTGCGCGGGGGTGACGAAAAATCCTACAGCCTATAGCCTTTGTTAATACGTCAAAAGGCATTTGATGACGGCCCCGGTTTTCAATGCGGCGAGGGCGTCGTTGATTTGTTCGAAAGGAAAACGATGCGTCACGAATTCCTCGGCCGTCAGTTTGCCTTCGCGGATCCATTGGCAAAGCGGCCCCTGGGCCGCCCGTTCCCGGAACCGTGTCGGCCATTGATGCACGAAAAGGTTGAAATTGTAAGGGCCGAGCGACTTTTCCAGCGGAATATTCTTCTCGGACATGACGCCGTAAATGCACATCGAGCCCCCCATCTTCAGGAGCGGCAGCGAGAGGTTGACGAGCGAGGCGTTGCCGACGGCGTCGATCACGGCATCCAGCGGGGCGATGTTTTTTCGGAGCTGCGGCACGTCCTCCGGGACGAAGACCTGATCGGCGCCCATGCTCTTGATCTTCTCGTGCCGGGCGCGGTTCGGCTCGACGACGCCGATCCAGTTCATGCCAAGCATCCGGCCGAATTTCACGAAACTCAGTCCGACCGGGCCGGCCCCGTAGATCAGAATGTTGTTGCCCGGTTCCAGATGAAAATCGCCGAAGCCCCCCATCACTTCCCGCCAGGTACACAAGAGCGCGGCCTCCTCGAACGGGATATCCTTCTCGACGACCGTTTGAACCTCGCAGGAATCGAACCAGCCGTGCGTTTCGTCCGCCGCGGCGTCGGCGACCATCGCTTCGTGATCGTGCACGACGATATATTCGCAGAACCCGCCCCAGCCGCCATGCAACCGGTCGCTACCGAAATCCCCCAGCATGCCACTGATCACGTGGTCGCCGATCTTGATGTTGCGGACTTTCGAGCCGAGTTCCTCGACGACGGCGACCCCTTCGTGCCCGAGGACGAGCGGAAAGTTTTCGTAGCCGGGAAAATGGCCTTCGATCAGCTTGCGATCCGTCGCGTTACACAACGCGGCCACCTTGTTTCGGGCAAGCGCCTGGTACGGCCCCGGTTTTGGTTTCGGAATGTCGAGAATCTCGACCTGATGCGGTTTCGTGGCGACAATCGCTTTCATGATTTATTGAAAATAATATTTGACGGTTAAAACTCCATGGACCTGTAACAAAACAACATTTATACTGAAGCCGTTTTAAAATTCCCGTCTTCAATACGGTAGCGGCCCAACGAGGCCGCGGTTTGGCAGAGGGCGAAGCCTACCGCCCATACCGGCTACGGTATACAATCGTTCTTTTTTAACTACGGAATACGCGGAATAACGGAATAGACGGAAATGAAACAATTCCGTGTTTTTCGTTTTTCCGTGTGTTCCGTGTTAAAAAATATACAATGAAAATGTTCGTTTACAGTTTGAGCAATAAAGGAATGATCGTCCCGTCGGCGAATTCATCAAATCGCGGCCAATTCGTCGAACAGTCCTTCCAGGCTGAAATACGCCTTATCGAACAACGGTTTGATTTTATCATATTTCCGCCGCGCTTCGGGATCCGGCTCGAAAGTTTCCTCGACTCGGATAAATCGCTCGATCACCTCGAAATCCTCGAACAGCCCGACACCGACCCCACCGACGACGGCGGCGCCCATCGACGTCGCCTCTTCGAGGTAGTTGGGCCGCCGGATCGGCACGCCGTAAATATCGGCCATCATTTGCAGCCAGACCCGGCCCTTGGCCCCGCCGCCGATCACCGTCACCTCATCGATCGGGACGTGCCGGCGAAAGATATCGACGATCATCCCGAGATTGTAGCTCACCCCTTCCATGACGGCACGGACCATGTCGCTCCGCTGGGACGTCAGCGTCAGGCCGATGAACGCCCCGCGCGCATTCGGGTTCCAACGCGGGCTGCGCTCACCGAGCAGATACGGCAAAAAAATCAACCCGTTGGCCCCGATCGGCGTTTCGTGAACCATCGCATCGAGCAGCTCGTACGGGTTGCGGCCGGTTCGATTCGCTTCGAGAACTTCCGCCTCGCCCAACTGCTCGCGCGCCCAATGATACGCCGAGCCGGCCGTCTGGACCGATCCGGTCGGATGATAATAGCCCGGCACGCAGTGAGCCCAGGTCATCGTCCGCATCGACGGATCGACGATCGGCTCTTTCACGGTCAAGCCGATCCAGCCGCTAGAGCCGACGTAATTATAGGTTTTGCCCGGCTTGACGGAGCCGACGCCGACGGCGGCGCAGCTTCCGTCCCCACCGCCGCAGCAGACGGGCGTTCCCGCCTTGAGTCCGGTCGCCGCCGCCGCGGCCGAGGTCACTTCACCGAGCACGTGGGTCGAGGGGAACGCATCAGGATAAAGCGCGGCATCCATTTTCGCGGCTTGGAGAACGGTCTCGGACCATTGAAGGGTTCCGAGATCGAACGCATTCGTGCTCGAAGCGTCCGAATAGTCCGTCGCGAACACGCCGGTCAATTTGAAATTGATGTAATCCTTGGCGCAGAGCGTTTTGTACGTTTTTCGAAAAATGTCCGGCTCGTTGTTTTTGACCCACATCAGTTTCGGCAGGCCGTAAACGGCCGCGACGCGGTGCCCGACGATATCGTAGGCCTCTTGCATCGAGATATTGGCGAGGATCGCCGCGGTCTCCTTCTCGCTCCGTTGATCGCAATAGATAATCGACGGCCGAAGCGGCTCGCCGTTCCGGTCGACGCAGGTCGAGCCCATCATCTGCCCGCTCAGGGCGACGACGGCGATCTCGCCCGGATCGATCCCGGAATCCGCGAGAAGCCGCCGGGTCGAATCGCAAACGGCTCCCCACCAATCGCCCGGGTCCTGTTCCGCCCAGACCCGATTGAAATAGTTCGTCGGGTAGGAAACCGTTCGGGAGGCGACCAATTCTCCTTCTTCCGAAAACAACGTCGCCTTGTTTCCGGAGGTTCCGAGATCATGGGCAAGCAGGCATTTCGTCATAGTGTTTGAAAAGATGGGATTCGTTGAGGCGGTGTAATTACGGTGCTACACAAGAATTTTGATCTCACTTTCCGCCATTCCCGCGCAGGCGGGAATCCAGAGTGAAACCGTTCCCTCTGGACCCCCGCCTGCGCGGGGTGACGGAATTTATTACTTGACTGTCGCTACAATCACGCCTCTAATTCTTTAATGATCGAGTAAACGGCACTTCCGACGCCGAACCGTTCGACGCCGAGGGCGATCATTTTTTGGAGGGTTTCGAGGTTGCGAACGCCGCCGGACGCCTTGACTTTCGCGCGATCGCCGACGGTCTCCTTAATCAGGGCGACGTTTTCCAGCGTCGCTCCGGTCGGAGTCCAGCCGGTTCCGGTCTTGACCCATTGCGCCCCGGCCTGGACGGCCATTTCCGCGGCCCGTTGGATGAGTGTGGCGTCGAGATAATGACATTCGAGAATCACTTTGAGCGGGGTGTCCCCGACCGTTTTTTTAACGGCACGGATATCTTCCTCGGCTTCCTCGTACAAGCCGCTGAGCAGGTAGCCGACGTTGATCATCATGTCGACCTCGTCGACCCCCAGCTTGAGCAGGCATTCGGCCTCGCGGATCTTCATTTCCGTCGTCATTCCGCCGGAGGGGAAGCCGACCGTCCCGCCGATCAGGAACGAACCGCCGAACTCGCGGCGGAAATCATGCAACGTCGGAAGGAAGCTGGACAGGGCGAAAACGGCCTTGCAATTGTAGCGGGCGGCGGTCTCCGCGAATCGGCGGACCTGATCCCGCGTCGAGTTGGCCTGGACCGCGCTCAAATCCAGCATTGAAAAAACGGATGTTCGATCGGGTTCCGACATTTTTGGTTTTTGGCTAGGGTTGTGCTGCGCAAAAATTTTTGCAAACGTTTACGGCCATGATTCCGGAATCGCGAAACGGTCTCATTTCGAATAAAAGCCGGAAAGGAGCCGTACTGGGCGCATTGAGGGTGTGTTGGCGTTCAGTGCCAACCGGCGTTCTATCTCAACACACCGTCAAGGCGCTACGCTCCTTTCCGGCTGCTGTTTTTCAGAAAAATTTTATTTTCGTGGCAATAAAAACCGACTCCGCAATCGTCCCGGCTCTTGCCGTCCTCGCCGTGCGCATTGTACAATAGAGTCATTTAACTTCAAAAGTTCCTCTTTGTAAATATCCTTCTCTCTCCCTGAAGACCAATAATCATGTCAAAACACACACCTTCGCGACGGGAAGCATTGCAAACGCTCGGGCTGGTCGGTGCGGCCGCCCTCGTCCCGACGGCCGGAACCCTTTACGCCGACGGGACCTCGCCCGATGCGCCGGCCGAAACGGCTTCGCCGACCGTCTCCGCCCGGTCCGGCTTTCTCGCCGAACTCAAAAAGCGGGTCGATACGACTCCGATGGTCGATTCTCACGAACATCTCCCCGACGAGGTCAACCGGTTGCAGAACCCGCAAATCTGGACCAGCCTGTTTCAGCATTATCTGGGGGACGATTTCAACTCCGCCGGATTGGACGGGAGCACCGTTTTCGGCGACGCGGCGAAAGGGGGCGATTCGCTCGAACTTTGGCGGCGGCTCGAACCGTTTTGGCCCGCCGTCAAGAACACCGGTTACGGCCAATCGGTCCGGATCGCGATTCGCGAGCTGTACGGAATCGACCGGATCGAGGCAAGCGTCATTCCCTTGCTGCAAAAGCGGTTCGAGGAATTCGCCGTCCCGGGCTTTTACGAACGGGTTTTGCGCGAGCACGCCAACATCGAATCGTGTCAGGTCGACAGCCTCGGGCTGTTCCGGGAAACGACCCAGCCGGGCTTGCTGTTGCAAGACATCAATTTTTGTGCTTTGCAAAACTACGGCAGCGTCAAGGAAGTCGGCCGGATTTCGAGCCGGATCGGCATCACCGTCAACTGCCTCGAAGATTGGCATGAGACGATTCGCCGGGTTTTTCAACGGTTCGGCCCCTACGCGACCGCCGTCAAGAATCAGACCGCCTACAGTCGCGGGCTTGATTTCGAGCAAGTCCCGGCCGAAAAGGCGGAAGGGCCGTTCAAAAAGAAACTCGAAAAGGAGCCGCTCACCCCCGAAGAAGAAAAGCTCTTTCAAGATCACCTGTTTTGGTTTTGCATCGAGCAGGCCGATCAATACCAGCTTCCCGTCAAACTGCATACCGGCTATTATGCCGGGAGCGGCAACATGCCGCTTTCGCGGTTGAGCCAAAATCCGGCCCAGGCCTGCGAGCTTTGCCGAAAATCCCCCCGAACCCGCTGGGTTTTCATGCACACGTGTTACCCCTATTCCCGGGAAATGATCGCCGTTGCCAAACAGTTTCCCGCCGCCCATCTTCAAACCTGTTGGGCTTGGATCATCGACCCGATCGGGACCAAGAATTTCCTCAAACAGTATCTCGTAACGGCTCCGGCGAACAAACTGCACGTGTTCGGCGGCGATTACCTCAACGTCGAATGCGTTCTCGGACATGCCCGGATCGCCCGCAACGGCGTGTTCGCCGCCCTTGCGGAACTGACCGACGAAGGGTATCTCGCGAACGACGACGCCTTGGAACTCGTCGAACCGCTGCTGCGAGGCAACGCCCATCGCATATTTCAATTGGAAAAGAAGTACGCGGCCGCGAAAACCGTGCCGTGGTAGAGGGCGTTCCGTTCAATTCGCGACCACAGGTCGCGGCTCCGTTTTGAGACCTGATTATTTCGTTACATGCTCACGATTTCCGATGTTCTTGCTCCCGAAGGGATGATCGCCAAACGGCTGGCCCGTTACGAACGGCGGACGGAACAGCTTGAAATGGCCGAAGCGGTGCTCGCCGCGATCAACGGCCGCTCGCACCTCGCCGTCGAAGCGGGAACCGGCGTCGGCAAAAGTTTCGCCTATCTGGTTCCCGCGCTGCTGTACGCCTGCGCCGACCAGGCCGCCGTCTGGTCGCCGGGCGATCCGGGCGCCGAACTTTCCGCAACCGAAAAAAAACCGCAGCCTGTTCCGACGGAGGAATTGTCGACGGAAGAACTTCCGACAGAAGAGTTTCCGGAGGGCGACCCGTTTTTCGGCGAAGCCCCGCCGATCATTTTGAGCGGCGAACCGCCGCTGCAATCGCAACAACCGCTGCTGAGATTGTCGCAATCGCAATCGCAATCGCCGCCGAAAACGTCCGAGAAAACGCCGGTTCCCCGGGCCGTAATCTCGACGCACACGATCAGCCTGCAAGAGCAGCTCATCGAAAAAGACCTGCCGTTCCTCCGTTCGGTCCTGCCGCTCGAATTTTCCGCCGTGCTGGTCAAAGGCCGCTCCAACTACCTCTGCCGCCGACGGCTCGCCGCCGCCCTCAAAAAAGGGAGCGGCCTCTTTTCCGGCTTTCAGGAAAACGATCTTCTCCGGATCGGAAAATGGTCTCAATCGACCGCCGACGGGTCGCTCGCCGATCTCGCCCCGAAACCGAACCGCGAGGTTTGGGATGATGTCTGCTGCGAAATGGGGAACTGCCTCGGCCGGGCCTGCCCTTTTTACAAGGACTGTTTTTACGCCCGGGCCAGGCAGCGGATCGCCGGAGCGCAGGTGCTCGTCGTCAACCATTCGCTCCTGTTCAGCGATTTGGCGATCCGGATTCAAGGCGGGAGCATTTTGCCCCCTTACGACGTTCTGGTGTTCGACGAAGCTCATACCATGGAGCAGGTCGCCGCCGATCACCTCGGGCTCTCCGTCTCCCAAGGGCAGGTCGATTACAATCTCAACAAGTTGTACAACGACCGGACGCAGAAAGGGTTGCTCCCGGCCAACGGATTCAAGGAACAGTCCCGGCTGGTCGACGAATGTCGGTATCGGGCCGAGAATTTTTTCCACGATCTCGGTGATTGGCTCCGCGGCCGGCCCGGCGGGAACGGGCGGGTCCGCGAGCCGCACATCGTCAAGAATGCTTTGAGCGAAGGCCTGAACAAGCTGGTCAACGAACTTCGCGGCTGCGTCGAGAAAATCAAGAATCCGGACGAACGGCAGGAGCTGCGTTCAGCCCGCAACCGGATCATCGTTCTCTCGGAAATGGTCCGCTCCTGGGTTGCACAGACGGAGACCGGGCACGTTTATTGGCTCGAATCGCGCAAAAGCCGGGGCATCGAACGGATTTTCGCCTATTCCGCCCCGATCGACGTTGGGCCGAAACTCCGGGAATTCCTGTTCGAAAAGGTTTCGAGCGTGATTATGACCAGCGCGACACTTTCGACGGGGCCGCATCACGATCAGGCGACGTTGCGGGAAAAGGAGCACGCGTTCGATTTTTTCAAGAGCCGGATCGGCTTGACGCAGGTCCGCTCCTTGCAGCTCGGCAGCCCGTTCGATTACGAGAAGCAGGCGACGCTCGTGCTGGTCAAGGGATTGCTCCCGCCCGAAGCGAACGCCGGGCTGTTGAGCCGCGAACGCTGCGAGATGCTCCGGCGTTACCTGCTCGAAACCGACGGACACGCGTTCGTACTCTTTACGAATTACGTTCAACTGCAATCGACCGCCTCGGAAATGACCCCTTGGTTGAGTTCGCAAAACATGTTGCTCCTGAGCCAATCGGACGGCACGCCGAGGAGCAAAATGCTGGAAACGTTCAAGGCGACCCCCCGGAGCGTGCTGTTCGGGACCGACAGCTTTTGGCAAGGGGTCGATGTCCCGGGCGATTCGCTGCAAAACGTGATCATCACGAAGCTGCCGTTTTTGGTGCCGGACCAGCCGCTCGTCGAAGCCCGGTTGGAGCGGATCGCAGCGGCCGGCGGGAGCCCGTTCAACGATTACCAGCTGCCGCACGCGATTTTGAAGTTCAAGCAGGGGTTCGGTCGTCTGATTCGGACGCGGACCGACAGCGGCATTATCGTGATCCTCGACCCGCGCATTCATACGAAAGCGTACGGCAAGCAGTTCTTGCGGGCGCTGCCGAAGTGTACGCTGCGGATCGACACGACCGGGGGGGAGAGTTCGCCCGACCGGAATGATTACCCCAACGATCGGACCGGAGACTGGAAAGCCGTTTCACCAAATCGTTGAAACAGTCAAAATTCCGCACCACGAGAATGTGATTCTCCGAGGGATGTCCAACCAATCCTCGACGCGGGACGGCGAATTGGATAGAATACCAAATGACGGGCAACAAGCCCGTGAGAAACAATCCGCCCGCTAACCCGCATCCCCATGCCAAGCAAAATTTATTGGACCCCTATGCGCTGCAAAGTGGACGAAAGTCCACTCACGAAACTCCAACGCCTCATCCTTAAAGCCGGGATCGAGAAAATCGATTTCAAGAACAAGTTCGTCGCCCTCAAAATTCATTTCGGCGAGCCGGGCAACATGTCGTTTCTGCGGCCGAATTGGGTGAAAACCGTCGCCGATAAAATCCAATCGCTCGGCGGTTTACCCTTCCTAACCGATTGCAATACCCTGTACGTCGGCCGGCGGAACAACGCCCTCGTGCATCTCGAAACGGCCGCCGAAAACGGATTCAATCCCGAGACGACCGGCTGCCGGAACATCATCGGCGACGGCCTGAAGGGGACCGACGACATCGAAGTTACCGTGCGGAACGGCGTCTATTGCAAGACGGCCAGCATCGGCCGGACGATCATGGACGCCGACATTTTCATTTCGCTGACCCATTTCAAAGGGCATGAGCTCACTGGCTTCGGCGGGACGATCAAGAACATCGGCATGGGCTGCGGCAGCCGGGCCGGAAAAATGATCATGCACTGCGACGGCAAGCCGACGGTCGATCCCAAATTGTGCATCGGCTGCCGGCGGTGCGCGAAGTTCTGCAACGAAAACGCGATCTCGTTTACGGAGGAGAAAAAGGCGAAGATCGATCACAAAAAATGCGTCGGCTGTGGTCACTGCATCGGCGTCTGCAACCAGCACGCGATCACCCCGCCGTACGACGCGTCCTTCGAGCGGGTCAATTTCCGCATGGTCGAGTACACACAGGCGGTGCTCGCCGGTCGGCCGAACTTTCACATCAGTATCGTCAACCAAGTGTCGCCGCACTGCGATTGTCACGGCTCCAACGACGTCGGCATCGTCCCGGATATCGGGATGTTCGCGGCCTTCGATCCGGTCGCGCTCGACAAAGCATGCATCGACGCGGTCAACGCGGCGACGCCGATCGCCGACAGCATTCTTGCCGACCGCAAGGCGAAGTTCAAGGACGCGGAGGGCCGGCCCGACTATTTCCGGAACGTGCATCCGACGACCGATTGGCGCAGCCAGATTTCCCACGCCGAAAAAATCGGCCTCGGCTCCGGCGAGTACGAACTCGTGCTCGTGAAGTAATTACGGATTTTTCAGAAAGATTTTCCCTACGCTGGAAAGGCGACCGATTCGTCTCGGGCAGGAGATTTCAATGAATCGACAAAACGATCCTGCCGCTTGGACTCCTCGGGAGCGGGGCGAACGCTTGCTCGAAGAAGACCGCTTCGCCGAGGCGGCGCAAGAGTTTTCCCGGGCCCTTCAATCCGATCCGGCCAACGCCGAGCTGCTGCGGCTCCGTTCGCTCGCGTTCTTTTACGAGGCCGAATTTGAAAAATCGCTCGCCGATCTCGATGCCGCGGCCGAAGCGGCTCCGCGCGATCCGCTCTCCTACCTCCGCCGCGCCGAGACGCAAAGCGTTCTCGACGAAACGGCGGAACGGCTCGAAGATTTGAACCGCGTGTTCGAACTCGATCCCGAATCGGCCGACGGCTACGCCAATTTGGCCGCCTATTGGCTCGCTCATTTCGATTTGGAGAAGGCTCGTTCGGCCGCTGCGCGAGCACTTCGGATCGATCCGAAGAATCACGCCACCATGAGTTGCTACGCCGCGATTCGGGCGTGGTCCGGCGGAAATGCCGATGCGGAAATTCTGATTGAACACGCCTGCATCATTCTCGAAAAACGGTTGGAAGCCGGCCCCCGGGATTTCGATCCGCTCCTCTTTTATGCGAGCCTGTTATCCGACCGATCGGATGAACCGGCCCGGGAGCTCATCGAAGAAGGTGTCCGGCGATTCCCCAAATTGCCGTTTTTTTACCTTCTCCGTGCCGCACACCATTTCAAATGGGGACGCCCGGAGGCGGCCGAGGCCGGTTTCGACGCGGCGGAAAAAATGCTCGATCGTCTCGGCCTGAGAATCAGCAGCTATTTTCTTGGGCGGATCGACCTGCTGATTCAACGCGACGAAAAGGAAGCGGCTTCGGAATTGTTGCAAAAGTTTCTCGCTTGGATGCCGGACAACCCTGATGCAAAATTGAGAGAATTGATTTTGATGCGGGAGCGGATCGCAATGGGAGAGGAAAGCCTTGAAAAAGCGTTGGAAAAAGCCGAACGTCTTTGCGAATTGACGCCGCGTTATTCTCACGCACTTCTTTGCCGGGGAGTCCTGCTTCATCAAAAAGGGGACGAACACGCGGCCGAGAACGACTTCGAACAGGCTTTGCAAACCCTGCCGTCGGGTTCGGCCGACCGGTGCGATGCCGCGCGATTTGTTCGATGCCGGTCGTTATCTCAAGGCCCGTGATTTGCTTTGCGCCGTCCTTGAAAAGGAACCGTACCATGTTCGTGCTTTGGGATTGCGCGGCATCGTTTGGAACGCGTTGGGAGCTTATGATCAGGTGGTTCAGGATTTCGACCGGGCCTTGGAACTAAGGGGCCTCGATCCCCGGCTCCTCATGCATCGCGGTTTTTCCTGGGCCGGGCTGGGAACGTTCGCGTTCGGCTGTTCGCCTTACCGTCGTGCGATCGAAGATTATTCGCGGGCCTTGGAAATCGATCCGAAAGACGAGCTTCTTTGGCAACTGCGCGGCACGGCTTGGTTTCAAATCGCCCGAAAAGCCTGGTTCGGCGCAAAAACCGCCTTACAACAGGCGATCGACGATTATACCGAGTCGCTCCGTTGGAATCCGGACGACGCGGACACTTGGCAACATCGGGCCCTCGCCCATTGGCGGCGTCGGGACTTCGAGGCCGTCGTCGGCGATTGCTCCGAAGCCCTGCGGCTCAATCCGGACCAGCTTGATGCCTTGGGACTTCGGTCGTATGCCTACCACCGTTTGAAGAGATTCGAAGAAGCGGAAAAAGATGAACAGACGCTGCACGACCGGGTTTCCAAGCAGAGCGACGGCCGAAAGTGTTCACGGTCGGTCATTGCGGAAAAAAGAGCTGTCAATAAATTCGCGCGCCCTGTTAACATTGCAACCCCAAGCGTCATCGCGGGGTGATACTGCGTTTGAAATGGCACAATCCTCCCGCACTAACGTTTGGTGCTCGTTTTTAGACCAAATCAAAAATTCGTGTACCGTGTTCCGCTTCCGTTGGCCGCTACTTTCCAAGAAATGAAAAAGCACACTATTTTTGAACCGTTCTACACAATTTCGATAAATAATATAGGCCCTTATCGCTCCCGCTGGTCGCTTTCCAACGAGCATGTTGGGCCTACCGTAAAACTTGAAACGCCCTAGAATTCGAATTTGCAATACTCGGATCTCATTCCGCGATCTTGACGAAAAGGCTGATGTTTATTAGAATTTACAGGTCTGTTCTAAAATTTGGCCCTTGACTTTCAAGACGTAGCGGAGCGTCGTCTCAAAAATCAAGGGATCACATGTGTTCGCGCTAAAAACCAAGCTAAATTTTTTGCGCAGACCAATAAAACTCCATTTGGATGGGTGCCCGAGCGGTTTAAGGGACCGGTCTTGAAAACCGGCGTACGGAAACGTACCGTGGGTTCGAATCCCTCCCCATCCGTTTTTCTTTTCTCACAATAAACAGGGCAAAACATGAACCGCCTTTTTTCCTGGTTGCTCGACTTCGCCTACCTCGGGGTTCTAGTCCTGTTTTCTCCTTTGATCCTGTACCGTTCCGTTTTTCTCGGAAAGTATCGGGAAGGTTTCGCCTCCAAATTTCTCGGGCTGGTCCCGCGGCTTGAACCACTGCCCGCCGGAAAACAACGCGTTTGGTTGCACGCCGTCAGCGTCGGCGAGGTCAATGTCCTGCGGCCGCTGCTCAAGCGGATTCGCGAGGAGAAACCACATTGGGAATGCGTGATTTCGACGACCTCGCTAACGGGAATGCAATTGGCCCAAAAGTTGTACGGAGCGGATTACACCGTCTTTTATTGTCCACTCGATTTTTCGTGGGCCGTATTCCGGGCCGTCGGGCGGATTCAGCCGAATTTATTGGTGTTGGTCGAACAGGAAATCTGGCCGAATCTTTTTTATGCCGCGAAAAAAGCCGGGGCCAAGCTCGCTTTGATTAACGGGCGTTTCGGCGAGTCCGGATACCGGCGGTACCGGCGGTTTCGGTTTTGCTTCCGCAAAGTGCTAAAAATGCTCGACCTCGTCGCCGTTCAAAACGAGACCTACGCCGGCTGGTTTCATAGTGTCGGAGCCGTCGGCGAGCGGATCGAGATTACCGGGTCGATGAAGTTCGACGGTGCTCCGACCGACCGGAAAAATCCCAAAACGGTGCAGCTCGGCGAACTGGCCGGCATCTCGGAAACGGACATCGTTTTTTTGGCCGGGAGCACTCAATCGCCGGAAGAATCGTTGGCGCTTGAGGTTTTTGAAACCCTTCAAGAAGATTGGCCGCGATTGAAATTGATCCTGGTTCCGCGACATCCGGAGCGGTTCGCGAGCGTTGGGCATCTGTTGGACGAACGTAAAGCGAATTGGATTCGGCGCACGGAATTGGAAAAGACCGACCGGCGGGATTTTCGGGTTCTGTTGATTGATTGCGTCGGCGAACTCGGCGCTTGGTGGGGCCTTTCGCGAATCGCTTTCGTCGGCGGGAGCATGGGCTCGCGCGGGGGACAAAACATGATCGAGCCGGCCGCGTACGGAGCGGCGGTCTCGTTCGGGCCGAACACGAAAAACTTTCGTGATGTCGTCGAGTTGCTGCTGCAAAACGAGGCCGCCGTCGTCGTTCGCGACAAGGAGGACATGCTGCGATTCGTCCGAAAATGCCTCGAAGAGCCGGATTACCGCAAAAACCTCGGCGACCGCGCCGCCGAATTGGTCAAGGCCCAAATCGGCGCGACCCAAACGACGTTGAAACATTTGGCGAAACTGATCGACTGTTAGACGCGGAGTGACTCTCGAAAACCGAAAAACGCGGAGTACCGGCTAAAAGGGCACACGGCTCTATTGTGCCGTATACAAGTATCAATCTTCCCACTTCCCTCTCCTCACTTCCCACTTTTTATGGCCCCGCATTTTATTTTCGAAATGAGCCGCGTCTCCAAACGGTTTGGAGAAAAGGTCGTCCTGCAAAACATTTCCCTGCAGTTTTATTACGGGGCGAAGATTGGCGTCGTCGGCGAGAATGGTTCCGGAAAATCGACGCTGCTCAAAATCATGGCCGGGCTCGACACCGATATCGACGGCGAAACGAAGCTGACCAAGGGGATGAGGGTCAAATACGTCGAACAGGAGCCGAAACTCGATCTGGACGCAACCGTTCGCGAAAATCTTTTGACCGCCGTTCGGCCGATCCAGGAAAAGATCGACAAGTTCAACGAGGTTGCCGCCGCGATGGGGGATCCGGACCAGGCGGACAATTTCGACAAATTGATGGAGCAGATGGGCAAACTGCAAGAAGAGATCGACCAGGTCAACGGCTGGGAAATCGA
>JAVBQI010000131.1:0-20973 GCA_031549145.1 Thermoguttaceae bacterium
GCTCCCGGCCGGGAAGCGCTGCACGCGTCCGCCGCCGCGACGATCACGGTGTAAGGGCTGTCGATATGCGGGTCATCGTGATGCCCGAGCGCGGCGTTGACCACTTCGGGCGGTTCGCCGTATCGTTTGAGCAGGTCGCCGCCGATCTTCGGGTGCCCGCCTTCCATTTCGTGGTCGACCGCTTTGCCGATATCGTGCAGCAGCCCGCAACGCCGGGCGAGTTTCTCGTTGAGGCCGAGTTCGGCGGCGATCATGCCGGAAAGAAACGCAACCTCGACCGAATGCCGGAGCACGTTTTGGGAATAACTTGTCCGGAAGTGAAGCCGCCCGAGCAAATCGACGATCCGTTCGTTCAACCCGAACGTTTCGACCTCTTGCATCGCCTCGTTCCCCGCTTTTTGGATAAACGCTTGAATTTCGGTGCCCGTTTCGGCGACGATTTCCTCGATCCGCGAAGGGTGTATCCGGCCGTCGGCGATCAAACGGTTGAGGGCGACCCGGGCGATTTCCCGGCGAATCGAATCGAAACCGCTCACGATCACGACCCCGGGCGTATCGTCGATGATCACATCGACCCCGGTCGCTTTCTCGAATGCCCGGATGTTGCGACCTTCCCGCCCGATGATTCGGCCTTTCATTTCGTCGCTGGGAATATCGACCGTGCTGCTTGTCGCCTCGGCCGTATGGGCGGCGGCATACCGTTGAAGCGACATCAACAGGATGTTGCGGGCCTGGGCCTCGCATTTTTCCCGGACGTTTTTTTCCTGCTTGAGAATGATCGCCCCGGCCTCTTCCCGCAGTTCGTTGTCGAGTGCCTGCAAGAGCCGGGCCGAAGCCTCTTGCCGGGACAGCCCGGAAATGTCGTGCAGGGCCTGCCGCTCTTTCTCGATCAGTCGGGTTAATTCCTCGCCTCGGCGGTTGGCGTCCTCAAGTTTTTCGGTCAGTTTGCGCTGCGTCCCTTCGACCAATTTCTCTTGTCGACGGAGATCGCCGGACTGCTTTTCGATCGAGTCCTGCCGCTTATCGAGCGTCCGTTCCCGCTCGTACATCTCGCTGCGGAGGTTTTGTTGCTCCTGATCGAACTTTTCCTTTTGCCGAATCGCCTCTTCCTTGAGAAGCAGTTCGTTTTCCCTTGCCATTTTTTCGGTCTCAAGCTCGGCCCGATACAGAATCTCCTTCGCTCGGGTCTCGGCATCGGTTTTTCGCAGTTTATCGGAAATGCGAATGCCGAACATCACGGCGATGAGGGAAACGGCCCAGAGAAAACCGAATACGATAATCAACCACCATTCCACGGAATATCCCCTTGCGGTTATCAGGGATAAACGCCGACTTTCGGAAACCATCAACGGTCCCGTTTGAGGTGATGTCGGTCCAAAACGGGGACAACCTCATCGCTTACGGAAACTTTTTCTCAAAACCGTTACGAATCGTGCTGTCGCGGCGTCAAGGAAAAAGGAAGACCCGTGTTGGCCTCAACTGAATCGCCCGGCGGTTTTCTCAAACAAGAGCTTCTCGGAATCGGACACGGTCTCGGAAAAAAACGTCGAATCGACGGCGGCAGCGCCCGAGCGTCGAAAACGAATCCTTTTCCGAAACCGGAGAATTCCTGAAATCTGAAAAGAAAAGCAAAAACATTCCCTTGGCCCAACGCGAGACAGACAGCGAATATAACGGAAAAAGAAAGTAGAAAAAGAACTAACATCGGAAACCGCCGTATTCTGATCGCAAAAAAAGCGCAAGGTTGAATTTTTTCGCCGGAATAAACAGCCAACAATCCTCTCGTGTCAGGGAGCTTCCCGCAAAAAAGCGACGGAAGCAGCGTTTATCCAGTATTAAAAGTGTCAAAAAAGAGGCGTCGCAACCGACGATCCTCCCTTGTTCTGGTATGATAACGAAATATTTCTTTTCGTGCAACACCTTGGCCGAAGGATCGCCGAAATTTATCGACGGGACGATCAATGCGACAATCGCTTCTCCGATCGAGCCGGCAGCGTTAGCTGCTTACTTGATCTTCAGATAAAAATCGAATCGGAGCCGCGACCGTAAGGAAGCGGTTGTCCCGCGAAACCGCTCCCTCACGGTCGCGGCTCTGATTTCGTTGTTCGAAACTTTCCTTGAATATCCTTATACGCGGCGGGCGAGAACGACGGAAGACATGTCTTCGGCGGGGATCGCGAGCCGGACATCCGAAAAGCCGGCCGACTGCAAATCCTCTTCGATCTCTTCGAAGGTGTAAACCATCCCCTTCGCGGTGTTGGCGAGCATGTTGGCGGCGAACATGTTGGCGAAGACGGGTGCGGTTCGACCCGGCTTGAAAAGAGTGTCCCGGATCGCGAGACGACCGCCGGGGACCAACGCCTTGAAAATTTTCCGATAAAGCGCCCGCGATTGCTCCCGACCATGTTGGTGAATGATCGCGCTGAGCCAAACGAAATCGGCTCCGCCCGGCAACTCGTCTTTGTAGAAGTTCCCTTCGACGAAGGTTGCCCGATCGTCCAATCGGGCTTCGCGGAGCCGTTCTTTGGCGCATTGGAGGCCGACGGGCAGGTCGAACAGCGTCGCCCGGGCACCGGGAACGGCATTCAAGAGAGCGATCGAGTACGTTCCGGGACCGGAACCGATATCGAGCAAATGTTTGAAAGGGAATAAGCCGGCCGCTTTCATTTTTTCAACGAGCGGCCCGACGGTCGGTCCCGAGATCGAGTTCATTGCCAAAATAAACGACCGGCCGTCCTCCTCGGGACCAAGGCAGCTGGCGTGCTCGGGCGCGGGAATGCCGGATTTGGCCGTCCAGGCCAATTGCGACCACTGCCGCATGCAGTTGGCGGCATGTCGAATCATCGGGATAAACGTTTGCGGATGGTCGATGTCGAGCAGTTCCTTGAAATCGTCCGCAATCATATAATGCTCCGGCTGTTTCGAGGCCGGTTCGGTTTTCCGGAGGAAGCCGAGGGCGCAAAGCGCATCAAGCAAGACGACGGTACCTCGAAGGTCGCTCTCGACCTCCCGGCACAATTCTTCGGCGCTCAAGCCCTCTTCCTTGCGAAGGAGGGGGGAAAACAGGTCGAGTTCTCCTGCGGCCATTAACAGGGCCGCGCCCTGATATCCGTTAAGGGTTTGCTGCAAACGGTTACGGGCCTGTTCGGTTGTGCTCATGGGTCTTAGCGGAGTTGAAAGAGAAATGGGAAAAAACGCGGAGACCGAAAAAATTGCGCGAAGTACCGGCTCACTGGGGTATACTCAAGCCGGTTTAAAAATCCCGTCTTCAGTGCGGCAGCGGCCCAGCGAGGCCGCGATTTGACTGTGGGCGAAGCCTACCGCCCATACCGGCTACGGTATATCATACGCAAAAAAATTCCTCTTGACAATCATCGGTTTTTTTCCGATGATTCCGCGTCCCCCTCTTTCGCCGTATTTTTAAGGAAAAACACTGATGTCACGTCTTTTACAATATACTATTATTCTCGTTTTCTGCGTTGGCGGGTCCCCTTTGTTGAACGGGCTTTTCGCCCAGGAATCCCAGGGAATCGGTTTCGACCAACTCGCCGCCCCAATGGTCGGAACGAAATCTTTGGAAAATCGACCTCCGCGCCTGCTCGGCCCCCCTTCGCCTCTCCCTTTGCCGAAAGGTGAGACGTCCAATTCAGCGGATTCGGCGAATCCCGAGGCCGATTCGGACGAAAAACCGATCGGAGCCCTGTTGCTGAAAACGGGGTTTCTCATCGAAGGAAAGGCGAAACTGGAACAAAACCTGTACCAGGTTCAGGGAAAATACGGTCGGGTCAGCGTCTCGGCCCATCAGGTCGAATATGCCGGAACAGATATTAAGGACGTTTTCCGCTACCAGCGGGAAAAAACGGCCTCTTCGACTTACGACGGGGCCTACGCTTTGGCGAAATGGGCCGCGGCCAACGGGCTCAACGACGAGGCGATCGCTGAATTCGAACGTTGCAAGACGTTGGCCGCTTTTCCGCCAATGGTTAAAGCGATCGACAACGAAATCGAAACGGTTCGCAAAAAGGAAAAAATTTCCCGCGAATTGCCCCGGATCTCCGTTGGCGAATCCATACCTTCGGAAAATGAGGAGGCTGATTCTTTCGATTACGACGCCTGGTGCCGGTCGCTTCCGTCCGGGGTTTTCGAGAAATTCAAAAAAGACGTCCAACCGTTTCTCGTAAGTCGTTGCGCGACGACCGATTGTCATCATTCCGGTTCTTCGCGGGAATTCAAACTCCTCAACCCGCAACGGCATCATTCCAACACCGCGGCGACAGCCCGAAATCTCAAGGCGGTTCTCGAAAAATTGGATTTTGAGCAGCCGGCTTCCGGCCTGTTGATCACCGTTCCGATGCGCGAACACGGCGGCACGAAACCGCTTTATACGAAGCAGACGAAAAACCAATTCGGGACGGTTTACCAATGGGCCTTGTTGGTTTCCAACACCATGCCCGATTACGTGAAAACCGAGAATCGGCCGGTCGAGGAAGCCGATTCCTTGATCGTCCCGACGGAAAACCGGGACGCGTTGCGGGAAAGCCCGTTGCTTCGATCCGGCGGCAAGGAATCGCCGATCTTGCAGGTTTCGCACCGGGAAGAATTGCCGGTCGAGAAAAAAACTTCGCCGAAAAACCTGCCGAAGGAATCGTGTGAGCCGGAAGAGGCGTCCGAATTTTCCTTTTTTTCCGAGCCTCTGAAAAAACCTCAAAAGATCAACCTGCCGCAAGACCAGCCGTCGTTCGACTTTGGGGAGAATACGGCCTCTCCCATTCCGACGGAAAAAAGCGGGACCGAACAAACCGAGCCCCGCTCGGAAGCGGAGCGGGTCTTGGAGCGCGCCCGGCTGTTGCCGAAACACGAACCGATTGATCCGTTCGATCCCGCGATTTTCAATCGACAAAACCGTTAGAGAATATGCTGAGAACGCGGAGTACCGGCCCAATGTGGGGATCGACGATTCCGTAGAGCAAATCCGTGCCTTTGATTGATGTTTTCCTAATCTGTAAAGTCCGCCTATTTTTCCCCGTCTGGTGGTTTTTTCGATTGCCAAAATTTGGAAAAATCGTTAAAATGACCTTAGAGCTAATCTTTTGCTTTCTTTCGACGATATATTGGAAAAACAGCATATCGTGAGGTATAGTACGGAGTAGGATTCCCTCGTTTTGGAAAAATCTGAAGCGACGCTCTTTGTTGGAAAGTTTTTTCGATAAATCTGAGACGGAATCCTCGATGATGAACCAAGAACAAATCAATGACGGGTGTAGGCCCCGTTTCCGTTGGTCGCTTCTTCAACGACAGTTTCGGCCTGCAAGAATTGCGTAAAACGCTCCGGCTTCTGGAGATAAAGCAGAATATCATTTTGGAGAGAATTTTAATGAAAAAACGTCTTTTCCTCATGTTGCCGGTTTTGGTGCTTGCAGCGATTTTTCGGGTTTCCGACGCGCAGGCGGCTCAACCGCAGGTTTCCTTGGAAACGTTTTCCCATGCCAATGGGGAAAGTTATTTCGAGATGGGACTGAAGGCCCCGCTTCTCCCTTCCGGCAATAACGTCCAAAACGAGGTTGTTTTTCTCTTCGATACTTCGGCCAGTCAGGTCGGGCCGGTTCGAAAAGATCAATACGCCGCCTTGAAAGGGGCGATCGCCCGATTGCCGAAAGGAACGAAGGCCCAATTGATCGCGGTCGATGTTCGTCCGGAGGCTTATACGACGAAATTCCTGGATGCCCAGAGCCCTGAATTTCGGGCCGCCGTCCAGGAAATGCAGGACAAGCGGGTCCCGCTCGGCTCGACCGATTTGGACAAAGGCATCGCCGCCGTCGTCGAAACCGTTGAAAACGACGGCAACGCCCAAGCCCGACGAACCGTGATTTATTTGGGAGACGGGTTGAATTCCGCCAAAGGGATTCCCGCCGGAAAGTTTCAGAAAATCGTCGACCGGCTGGTCGATGCGAAAGTCTCCTTCTCCGGCTGTCCGATCGGAGTCCGTTCGAATTTCGGCTTGATCGGCGCCTTGGCCAACCAAAGCGGCGGCTTCCTGGTCAATCCGGGCGAAGTCGCGGAAACCTTCCCCGCGAAAACGGCTTCGACGGAAATCGCCGCCCAAGTCGGCTCCGTCCTCGGCCAATCGGTCGAAGCGACCGTTTTTTGGCCGGAACCCGATTCGGTCCAATTGCCGGAGAGCTGGGACGTTTTTCCGTCGACCGTCCCGCCGCTGCGTTCGGACCGGGAAACCATTCTTCTCGGAAAAACTTCCGGAAAACTCGTCGACTCGAAGCTGGAACTGACGGCCTCGACCACGCAGGGACAATCGAAGGAATTTCTCTGGAATCTGCGGCCTTCTCCGTCCCGGAGCGAGAATCAATATTTGGTTTCGATGCTTGATGCCGCTTCGAAAGACAAGGGGCTCGGCCTGCCGACGGCGGGTCGGAACATGCTCGAAGTCTTGAAGGACCGACAGATCGAGCAGCAAAGCATCGAACTGGGGATCGCGCACGAGGCCTTGAAAACCGGACAGGCCCAGGCCGCGGCCCGTATCGCGGAGCAGGTCAAATCCCGAACGAACGGCGACAACCCGGCGGCCAACGATTTGCTGGATCAGGCCGCGTCCAAGGTTGCCGCCGAAAACGCGCGGAGTTCCGGAGCGAACCGGCCCCGGACGACGGTCGATGATTACGTTCAAAGCAATTCGATTCGCGTTCAATCGCTCAACAACACCGTCAGCGTCGCGATTGCCGAATCGGAAAAGCTGATGACGGATTATCCGGATGTCGCCCTGCAAAACCTGAAATTGATCAAGGCGGAGATTCAACAGGAAACGGAGCTCCCGCCCGATGTTCGCAACAAAATGATCGATCGGCTGGAAAACAAAATGAAAACCGCCTATCGACAGTTGCAAATCGCGGAACTGCGGAAGATCGAGGAAGATGCGGTCGAAGCGGAACGGATCAACCAGGCTTTGATGTTGAGCACGACGGTTCGCAACGAAGAAAAGGCGAGACAGCTCATGGCGCGTTTTTCCGCGTTGGTGACCGAAAAGCTTTTCGCCCAATCGGTGATCGCCGCCGACACGGCGAAGCCGTTGATCCCGTACGACACCTCGCCCCATACCGCTTCGATTTACGTCCAGGCGGCGGGTGTGATCAGCGAAATCAATGATTTGCGTATTCTCCGAGAACGCGGAATGATCGATGTTCTCATGACCGCGGAGCGGGTTTTCGTTCCTCTTTGTGACGAGCCGCCGATTTTGTGGCCCGATCCGGAAGTGTGGAATGCCCTCTCCGAACGTCGGAAGGAACTTTACCAGACGGTCGATCTCTCCTCGGTCGGGGATGCGGAAAAGAAGATCACGAAGGCGTTGGATTCGACGGCCAGCATCGACAGCAACGAAATCGGGGACACGTTGCAACAGTTACTCGATTACCTCCAGGACAAATTCAAGATCGTCGCGTTGTTCGATACGACGGCGATGGCCGAAACCGAAGCGACGCCCGATTCGAAGTGGAGTGGAACGTTTACGGGCATCAAGGTCCGCAGCGCAATGAAGCATATCCTCAAGGAGCATGAATTGACCTATTGCATTCAGGATGAATGTTTGATGATTACGACTCAGGAAGAGGTCGAGAAGCATATGTCGATCAAGGTCTATCCGATGGGCGATCTCGTTGTCTCTCCCGCCCCGCAAGGCGGCATGGGCGGCATGAGCGGCGGCATGGGGGGGATGGGCGGCATGAGCGGCGGCATGGGCGGCATGAGCGGCGGCATGGGGGGGATGGGCGGTATGAGCGGCGGCATGGGCGGCATGGGGGGTGGTATGTATAACCTCCCCTCGAAGTATGAAAAAATACTGCGCTACAACATGGTCAACAGCGGTATGATTCAGGCGAATCCGAATTCCTTTTTCGCCGTCGTCGATAAGGTCGCTTCCAACGCGAAGAAGAAACAGTCTGCGAATTCTTCGGAGGCGATCTCTTCGCCGGAGCCCCCGGCGGAAAAACCGCTGCCGGAAAAATTGAGAAAGATCGACCTGAAGATGGTCGATGCCGACAATCCCGACACTTATTGGAACAAGCTGTATTCCGCTCCTTTGGAAGAAAGACCGGACGATCAAGAGACAGCCCGGGCCGTTTACCTCCTTTTCTATAAGGCGGTGCGCGGCGATCTGGCCAAGGCCCGTCAAATCGTTTCCCTGATTCAATGCGCAATCCGCAACGGCGAGGTCCAGCCTTGGATGTACGAATCCCTGGCCGTCGCGTTGCATCTCCTCGGAGCCCCGCAGGCCGAATTGGAAAGGGCGATTCTCTCGGCCCAGGATTTTTGCGAGAGTCCTTTGGACGCGCTTTACCTGGCCGTTTACCTGCAGCAATTCGGGTCGAAACAATGTGCGCTCGACATTTACACGGATGTCATTTCCGTCTTCCCGATGCGGCCTGAACCTTACATCCAAGCCCTTCGCCTGGCGGAGGAATTGAACGACGAAGAGGCGATCCGCACGTTGACCTTGGCGAGCGCCGGGCAGGTTTGGGACGGCAAATGGGCGAAGACGGTCGGCCAGGCGGGCCGGGACATGGCCGAGAGCTTGTTGGAAAAAATGCAAAAAGACGGGCGGGAAGAAGAAGCGAAAAGTTTCCGCGAGGCGTTGGCCGAAGCCCGTCGGCGGGATTGCGAGATCCTCGTCGAATATACCGGCGACGGGGAATTGGACATCATCGTCAAGGAACCGGTCGATACCTACTGTTGGTACGACAATCCCCGGACGGTCGCCGGAGGCGTACTCTTGAAATCCCCCTGGCAGCGGACGAACGAGACGGATTCCCCGGACGTCAAACGGGCCGTTTACGTTTGCCCCAGAGCGTTTAACGGGAATTACGAGGTTCTCGTGCAACGGGCGATGGGAAAAATCGCCAACAATAAATTTAAAATGACGGTTTTGGAGGACGGCCTCAAAAAATCGGAACGCTTTTTCGAACTCGGAGAAGACGGGGCGATCGTCAAATTCGACCTGGAAAAAGGCCGGCTGGACGATACGCTCAAGGAAGCGGAAATCGAAGCGGCGCTTTTGGCCGATACGGTTGTCGAAAATCGAATCGCGGTAACCCGGCAAATCGCCTCGCTCTCGAATCAATCGGTCGCGAAGCTACTGAACGACTCTTCGAGTACGACGAAAATCAAAGGTGCGACCACGGAAGGGGAAAACGCGAATCCGCTGGTGAGCGACGGCGTGTTGACCGATTGGATTCACACCCGAAAACTGCGAGAGGCCGTCGGTTACTCTCCGTCGATCACCCTCTTGCCGACGGGGGCGGGGCTTTCCGGAACCGCGATCGTTTCCTCGGACCGCCGTTATGTCCGCCTCTCACCGCAGCCGTTTTTCTCCCAGATTCGGCGTGTCGTCACCTACAATCTCGGAACAGGCGAAACCACCGACACGACGAGCCAGACTTTGGGTAACTGATCGAAATGATTTTGCCCCAAGTCGAAACCGCGACCCTGTATACGTCCAATCGTATCCGGGGTCGTTTGCGGTTCGAATCTTTTCAGGCAGCAGTCGGAAGCGTCAGCGCCCGGTTTTCGGGGCGGAAATGCGGGGCAAACCTGGCGCTTACACTTCGGGTTGCTGTTGCCTCGCTCCAACGAAGAAACGTGAACGGTTCCCCATTTTTTCGTGAGGATCAGTCATTCTCGCCTGGTTCGGGAGCGAGCGGTTCTTGTCGCGCCGAAAACGGCCCCGGTCGGACGATCCTCGGGGCCGTCTTCAATCGCGGCGGCACGCTGAGCCAATCGGAACCTTGGAACACCGGATCGGGCATCGCCCGGATGTCGGTCTCGTCGAGGTACGGGCACATCGCGTCGACCCAAAGAATCACCTTGAGCAGGCTGACCGGGTCCAACTTGACCCGGTAATGCTCCCCGTCGGCGCACAGCTTAACCAATCGACTGACGTAGGACATCGAACTCATCGGCCGCGGCGTGGTGTAGGCCGCCGGATCGGTCAATCCGTACCCTTCGACGTGCAGCATGTCGGCGTACCCAAACCCGGGAGGCGGGTTGTCCGGAGCGACGTATTTCGTCCCCCAGGCCGGCGAGCCGGTCAAGGTGATGTACGTCTGGTCGAAGTCGAGGAAACCGGCTCGCGGAGTGATGTCGAACGCCTTTTTCCCTTCCGCATCCCCGGTATGACATTCCGCGCAGTAACGGTCCAGCACGGGTCGAATATCGCGCGTGTAACCGATCGCGGTACCGTTTCGGGCAACGAACCGCCACCGCTCTTCCGAAATGTTCCGGCCTTTCGCGGAACCGAGAGCGGATTCGGCCACGGCCTGCTCAATCGCCTGTTCGATCGTCGATCCGGCGAGAGCCTCGAATTCGGGATTGAACGCCCACGGAACCGGCATGATCCGACGTTGCTCTTTGTCGAACACCGCCTTGTAACGGGCAACCGTCGATTCCGGCGCCCGGCTGTGCGATTCGTGACAACCGAGACAGCCGCGGCTTTCCCCCGGCATCACGCCTGTAAAGCTCCGCATCGTCTGCAGCGCCCGATGATTTTCGTCCAAAAGCTGAAAATGGAGCGCGACCCCCGAAGGGGCCTCGAAACGGACGGAGCCGTCTTTCTCGATCGGGACCGTGCCAAGAATCCGCTTGACCCCTTCCGATTGCACGACGGAGACGACCGGTCCGGTCGAGATGTACGGCCGATGATCCCAATACGTATACGTCTTCGGTTCGATGTTCAACACGCGGAGATATTTCGCCTTGCCGCGAAGTTCTTCCGGGGCGTTGTAATAGACGTTGCCGCTGTAAATCGAGCCCGGGGGGGGGTTGTCCCGCTCCGCCCGCGAGGGCCAATTGATCCGATCCGCGAGCACCGGCGGCCGGGGGCGCGGCCGGACCGGAATCGCGTGCAGGACGTTGTTTACTCCTTCGTAAATCAGCTCGCGATTGCCGTCGACGTCCATAAGATAGAGTCGGAATTTGCCGTCCTTATTGGCCGAAACGAGGAAATCGAACTCCCCGAGCGGATACGGCGAATGGTACGCCCGGAACTCTCCCGAAGCATGGTATGTCGGGGACTCGATCGGGTCGACCGGGCCGTTGCCCGTCTCCGGCCAGGGGACATCGGCCGTCACTTTCGTCAACCCGTCGGGGAAGTTGAGTCCTTTGTCCGGATCGATGATGCCGACGGAACCGGCGAACCAATCGTGATGGGCACTGCCCGTAAACATGATCCGCCGTGTGCCGGGAATCTGTCGGGCGTCCTTGAGCAAATCCGGCCAAACCGACTGGTTCCCCCAAAATGCATTATGTTGGGTCCCGTCGGGATTCGTCGTCCAAAGACTTTGGCAGCGCCAAAGCGGCTTGTCGGTGTACTCCCAACGCGTATAAATAAGCCGACCGTCGTCCAACATCGCTGGGAGATAGTCCGGTTCGTTGTTCTGCGAAATGAGATAAACGTCGTCCCCCTTCAGCGAAGCTCGACCGAGCACGAAAGCGTTGGTCGGCGGCATGCAGCGAACGTAAGTGTAACCGCGCGTCGTCGAAAAGGCGTAGTTCTCGCCGTCCGGCAAATAAATCGGGTCGAGATCGTCGAACGGCCCCGCCGTGAGCTGTCGCAAGCCGGTCCCGTCGAGCCCGATCTCGTAAATGTGAAACGACTTTTCGTTGTGCGGCTTGAAGCACATCAGCACCCGCCTTGCGTCGAACGAAAGATCGAACCGCCAAAACGAGCCGTGCAGCGGTTCTTGCGGCATGAGCCGGCGAAGTTTGCCGTTTGGTTTCAGCCCGTCGAGTTCGAGAATCTGCGCTCCTGGCACGGCCATATAGCCGAGCCGGTGTCGCGTTTCGTGCTGCCATTCCGAGCCGCCCGGATACGGCATGTCGATAAAAAGCACTTTCCGGAAATCGACGAGCGGATTCGCGAATTGCATCGCGCGTTTGACCTCCCGAACATCGTAGTACAGCTGTTCAAGCTCCTCCGAAGAAACGCCGGGCGAGGTTTGCAGTACTTTCGCGGCATTCCGCAGGGCGTTGAGCTTTTTCAACGACGACGCGAAGAAAGCGCTGTCGCAACGGGAACCGGTTTGCGGATCGGTCGTGATTCGTTCTCCCAACCGAACGGCCCAGTCGATTTCCTGGAGGATGCGTTCCGCGCTCGGCGGCCCGCCGCACTGTTCGAGCCAATCGCGGCGGAGCAGCGTCTGGGCCTGCTCTTCGTCGTACGTTTTCGGCTCCGGCGTTTGGGGAACGACGTATGGGGCGACCGGCTCGCGGACGGTCGGGCGGTCGCGGACCGTTTTTTTCGCGGTCTCTAAAACGCTCAGCAAGGGCCGCAGCGATTCGGCCGTCTCCTCGAATTTCAGCGACTCGTACCGGCGGCGGACGGCTTCGACCTCGGCCCATTGCTTTTTCTCTTCCGGGGTAAGGAATGCCCACTGCTCCGGCGTCAGCGGCATGTACTCAAGCATGAGCCGAACAGGTCGGTCCGCTTGGGATTTCAGGTCTGCGAAGTTCTCCGCGCTCACCAGCCGCGACGGAGGCTGTCCGATTAACTCCAAATACCGTTTCGTTTCCTTCGGAAAGTCGAGCTTCAAACGTCGATCGAGCCCGACGAGGAGCGTTTTCGTGTCGAAACCGGCCGACGCGGGCTGTTGCCGATACGCGACGAACGCCTTTCGGGTCGCGAGGAGCGATTCGATCAGGTCGGCTTTCTTCCGATAAAATCGGGCCAGTTCCCGGACCAGAGGTTCGTTCTGCCGTTCGAGCGAGGCCTGCCCTTGGCGGTAAAGCTCTTCGATTTCCGTCGCCGTGAGCGTCTCACCGCTCAGTCGGAGATTGTCCATTTCCCCTTGAAACAGCTCGCTCGTGCCGTTGAACGAGCCGATAAACCCCGGCGCCGACCGATTGACGGCGATGCGGCCCGGCCGGTCGAGCTGGTGTATCTCGCGGCCGTCGAGCCAAACACGCATCGTTTGCCCGTCGAACGTCCCCGCGACGAAATGCCAATCGCCGTCGAACAGAGCGCCGCGGTTGATCGGCGCGTCACACTCTTGGTAACCGCCGATGTTCAACCCGAGCGAGAGTATCGTCGCCTGTTCCTGGAGCGAAAACAGAATCCGCTCCTCGCATTCCTGCCGGAAAATTTCGTTGTACTGCTCGTATTGACGCGGCCGGATCCAGGCTGAGACGCTAAACCGTTCGAGGGTTCCCGATTCAGGCAGGAAGCTCATCTCGACTTTTTCCGGTGTCGGCGTCGGAAAGGTCCGAGCCGTCCCGAAAACGCCCGGAACGAGATCGGCTGGTTCGAACGTCCATTCCCGGACGAATCCGCCGGCCCTTTCGTCGGCGCGGAGCGGTAGGGCGGCGGCGAGGGTGCCGAGCAGGAATAAAAGAAGCAAGGAAAACCGTCGATTCCTATCCAATGTCATAATTGAATCCCAATGTCGCAGGTAAGCTGCAAACCACAATGCAAAATCGAACACGATAAACAAGTAGCCCGAAGCGTAAGCGCCGGGTTAATGTGCTGTGAGAAAATTTTTGATCTTTCTCTCCGTCATTCCCGCGTAGGCGGGAATTCAGTGATTACGCTTTCCCTCTGGACCCCCGCCTGTGCGGGGGTGACGGAAATTTATTTGTTATGAAAAGTTCGCTTCCCAATGAGAGCAAATTTTTCGCGTTCGAGAACCAACCGTTGACGCTCCCCGTCGCTGATCTTTGTCGACACTTTCGATTGTAAAGAATCGGACGGACGAAATCAAGTTTTCCGAACGCCGTCGAAAGCATCCTTGCCCAAAAGCGTTGGGAACGATCGCCAATCGTCCGGCGAGAGGGAATCGCCGTCCAAATGAAAGGACAGAGCGTAACGGTTGCGCTTCCATTGATTTCGGGTCCAGAGGGAAAAGAATCGCTCGACCCAACGTTCGATCTCGGCTCGGGCGTGCTGGGGGAATTCCGAGGCAAGGAGTTCGACCGTTTCGGGGAGAGTGTGGTTCCCGACGATCCCGATTTTTTCGATCCGTTCCAACACCGCATAGGGCATCAAATCCCCTTCGTCCGTTTGAGACGAACCCGGCGGTCGCAACTCGGCGGTCGGTTCCTGGTCGTTGACCTCTTTCAATTCCGGAACGGGGATGCGTCGGTCGCCGATGAGCGGGCCTGCGGTTTCGGCCCAGCGGAGCCAATTTCGCAGGAACGCCTTGTCGATCCCCCCGATCGGGGCGAGGCCGCCGCAAGAGTCGCCGTCGAGCGTCGTGTAGCCGAGCGTCGCCTCGCTCCGGTTGCCGGTGTTTAAGAGCAACGCATTCTTGAGATTCGCCAACAACCAGAGCCCGGGCACGCGAACGCGGGCTTGAATATTTTGGAGCGCGGCATCGTCGTGTTCCCAAGTGATCGGTCGCTCGAAAAGCGGTCGAACCAAATCGGTGTACCGGTCGATGATTTCCGAAATGTCGATTTCGTGAAACCTCGCCCCGATCCCCTCGGCGAGCGTTTGGGCCGCCGACCGGGTCGTCGGGCCGCTGTTGCGGCTCGCCTGATAAACGCAGTTCAAAAGCTGCCCGGTTAGCTCTTTCGGATTTCGACTTTCGGAGAGGTTCGGAATGTGTCGCAGCTTTTCGCAAACCCCTTTGAGTTCCAATTCTTCCGCGGCGAAACGGACCATGTAATAAACGCAAAGGGCGACGGCGGCCGAATCCGCTCCGCCGCTCAGGGACAGAACGAAACCTTGCGAAGCGGATTTTCGCAGGTAATCGAACAGACCCAGCCCGACGGCTTGAGCGAATTCCTCGTCCCGCGTCTCGGAACGCGAATCCGGTTGCGGCCCGACCGGTTCCTTTTCGTTGTCGACCGAATCCGTGTCGATCGAAACGAGTTGCATATCGTGATAAGAAAAGTGTTGGGTCTGCGCCAAAATTTTTCCCAAGCGAGCGATGCACGAACCGCCGTCGAAAATGTAAGCGCCCGATTCGTTGCCAAGCAGATTGGAAAAAAGGTAATGCCCTTGAAACCGCCCGGTAATCGCTTCGAGCCGTCGTTTGCGTTCGGCGAAGCGGCCGAGCGTGAACGGGTCGGCCGCAAGGTGCAGCACGAGTTTGTTCGGCTCAAGCGTCGAAGACGGCTCGTTAGCGGTCGGCCCGCTTTCCTCGAAATCGCCGAGCACGATTTTGAGCGGCAGCGGATTCTCTCGCCCGGGGATCGGACAGGCGATCGAGTGAAAATCACCGATTGGAACAATTTCTCCGACAAGTGAGTACCTCTCTTGTCGACCGGATTCCCAAGGGTGAAACCAGCGGCTTTCGGAATAGTAACGCGAAGTCAACCTCGTTTTGCACTGAACGGCTACGATTTTTCCTCCGGCCAAGAGAGGGGCCGCGTTGTACACCTTTCCCTCGAAGCGGACCGGCAAGCCGAGAGCGACGGCGACGTCGTTCGTTTCCGGCAGCAGTTCCCGCAAGAGGTTCGCCCCCTTTTCGGCGACTTCTTCGCGACGAAAATGGTTTTGACAACCGAATCCGGTGAGGCACAATTCGGGGAGACAAAGGAGCGAGGCACCTTCTCTCTTGGCGGCGCGAATCGCTTCGCGAATGCGGGCGAGATTGCCACGCCAATCGAGAGGCGTTTGGTTTAACGAGGCGACCGACAGAATCATTGGAGGAGGGAAAGTGGAAAGGTTGCAACTGCGTTTGCAAAAATTTTTGATCTGACTTTTCGTCATCCCCGCGCTGGCGGGTATCCATAGGTTACGCTTTCCCTCTGGACCCCCGCCTGCGCGGGGGTGACGACATCATTTCAAAATCAGGGAAAATTTGTTTGTGATTCAGTAAGCCGCTAAGTCGCTTTCAATTAACAGCACGACCGATTCGGCGGCGATCGCTTCTTCGCGACCGAGGGGGCCGACTTTTTCGCCGGTTTTCGCCGTGATCCCGATCTGGTCCGGCCTCAGCGAAAGGATTTCGGCGATCCGGTCGCGAATTCGCTCCTTGATCGGTCCGAGCTTCGGTCGTTCGGCGAAGACGATGCAATCGAGATTGACGATTTCCCAGCCGCGCTCGCGAACGAGCCGGTAAGCAATTTGCAACATTTCGGCGGAATCCCGGCCGCGGTTGGCCGGATCGGTGTCGGGAAACATCTCGCCGATATCTCCGAGCGAAGCGGCTCCGAGCAGTGCGTCGGTGATCGCGTGCAAGAGCACATCGGCGTCGCTATGTCCATGCAACGTTTGTGTGTGGGGAATGCGAATCCCGCCGAGAACCAGTTCGGTTCCCGGCACCAGCCGATGCGTGTCGTGTCCGAGGCCGATGCGAAAAGACATGTTCAAGGAGTTGGGAAATGCGGGAAGATGTTCGAGGAAAACATCGAATCACGGCTGTCATGTTCAAACAAGCTGCTCGCGGATCATGGTCGAGGAAATGTCGTCGCAAAACTCCTCTTCCGAGACGGATTCGCAAAGGGTGCGCAGCATGTCCGGAATCGTGAGGGATTGCAGATTTTCGACACCGCCTTTCCAGGGACGGGCGAAAACGAGAAACCGGGAGCCGCAATAGGTGATCTGCCGCAGGATTTCCATTAAAATGCTGTGGTTGTCCCCATAGTATTTTTGCTCGCCGATCCGCCGAAGGGTATCGGCCCCGACGAGAAACGTCGTATTCGGAAACAATTGCGCTTTGTCGATAAACCGGGTCGCCCGCGTCAGCCAAACGGCCTGCCCCGGGATCACCTTTTCAATACTCCCAAGCCGTTTTTCAATCTCCCGGTAATCCAACGGAGCCTTTTCGACGTTTTGAACCGCGATTTCCAAAGCGATGCTGCCGGCCAAACGGGCTTGCGCAAGCTCGATCATCCGAAGGTGCCCGTGATGCAACGGGTCGAACGAGCCGGCGAAAATATTCTGCATGTAGGCCGCTTCGGGCGAAAACGGCCGGTCGACCGAGATGAGCGGCTTGCCGATGTCCGAGATTTTTTTGACGCAAATTCTTTGGCCGGCGACGACCAGCACCGCGACCGCGTCCCCCATCAACAGCTCGATCCAAGCCTCATCGGCCAATGTCTGCCGGGCTTCGACCTGTTCCCCTTCGAGGAGCGGAATCTCGAATTCGAACGGAATTCCATCCGCTTCCGCCAAAAACTTCAGGATAAAGTCCGCCGTCAGCCGCTCTTCCTCTTCCCGCGTTCGAGCCCCTTTGTTCAATTTCAGGAAATACTCCGAGGTCCGGTCGAACGTCTGGACGGCGATATGAAACCGATGATCCCCACGCTTGGGCCGGTCCGAAGCGAGCGAAGCCGTACAACCGATCCCGATGAGATTCGGACACCACTTTTTGTCTTTGTACGAAATCGAAGAAGAGACGAACTCTTGACCATGAAACGAGCCGGTTCGAATATTATCGGTGATCCGCCGCCTGCGAATCGGGTCCCCCAGTTCGTCGAAAAGTTCGTTCTTTCCTTGAAATTCCAGGCTCTCCGCGACTTCCTGCCCCCGTTTGAAGCAGGTGATCGCCAATTGCCGGGCCGTTTGAGAGGAACAAAATTGAAGCGGTTTCTGTCCCAAAAACCGCGCGATCGCCCCTTCGGAATACGGAACGTGAGCTTCAAGCACGGTTCGCGTCGCTCCCGGCTCCGTCAAGAGATCGCTGATCGCGAGGCTCCCGCCGCCCGTCGCGGCCATAACCGTCTGCTTCCCCGAGGAATGCAACCGTCGGACCAACTCGATACGTTTGAGGGGATCGGGCATGGGAAAAGGACAAAAGGTGGGTGATTTCAGCGAATTCGTCGCTTTCGGCGACGAATATCGAGTATAGCAGAAACCCTCGAAAAAAAAAGGCTTGAGGAAAGAACAGCACAAATGGGTTGAATGGGTCATCGACGTTTATTGCCTGGGTTGTTCGTGTCTTGACCCTGATGATTTTTACACTAGAATTTTAGAGAGGTTTTTGTAGTCAGTTTCCAAAACACCGGTACCCGATGTGCTTGGGGTTCCCCTTATTTCAAAACTCATGATTCGTCCCGATTTTCAAAAATGTGACGGCCTTTTGCCGGTGATCGCCCAAGACGTGCAAAGCGGCGATGTGTTGATGCTCGCCTATATGAACGAGGAAGCCTACGACGAAACGCTTTCGAGCGGCCGGGCCGTTTACTTCAGTCGCTCGCGCAACAAACTTTGGCGCAAAGGGGAAGAAAGCGGCAACGTGCAGAAAGTGCATTCGATTTTCGTCGACTGCGACCGCGACACGCTCCTGATCAAAGTCGAGCAAATCGGCGGGGCCGCCTGTCACGAAGGTTACAAAAGCTGTTTTTTCCGGCAACTCACCCCCGAAGGGGTTAAAATCATCGGCGAACGGATTTTCGATCCGGCCCAGGTTTACAAGAAAAGCTGAGACGGGTTCCCAAATCATTTAGCCGGTACTCCGCGCTCGATCGGTACTCCGCGCTCGATCGGTACTCCGCGCTTGATCGGTACTCCGCGCTTGATCGGTACATCACGTTTTCACGATTCAAACCAATGGACTTTTTTCAGCACCAGGAGATTGCCCGCCGTCGAACGACGACGCTCGTCGTTTATTACATTCTCGCGCTGCTGGTCCTGATCGTCGCGTTTTACGCGCTGATCGTTCTCCTCGTCGTGTTGCTTAACGGGAACACCGAACGACCGTCGCCGAATTCGTATGCCGTCCGGTTGGAGCAAAACGCGTTTTTCGACCCGCTCCTCCTCCTCGGCACTTCGGCCGGGGTGATCCTGTTGGTCGGCGGAGCAAGTTGCCTGAAAACGATCGAGCTTTCCGCCGGCGGCGGCGACGCCGTCGCCGAACAAATGGGGGGTCGGCTCATTTCGGGCTCGCCCGGAAACGCCCGCGAACGCCGGCTCCTCAACATCGTCGAGGAAATGTCGATCGCCTCGGGCATCAACATCCCGAACGTCTATGTTCTCGACCAGGAGGATCGAATCAACGCCTTTGCCGCCGGACTGACTCCGAACACGGCCGCGATCGGCATCACCCGAGGGTCGCTCGAATACCTCGACCGGGACGAACTGCAAGGGGTCGTCGCCCACGAATTCAGTCATATTCTCAACGGCGACATGCGGATCAATCTCCGGCTGATCGGCATTCTTTTCGGACTGAACCTGCTCGTGATTCTCGGCTGGTTCGCCCTGCGGATGACGATGTATTCCAACTTGGGCGGCGGCCGGAGCAACGACCGCGACAAAAGCGGGGCGGCGATCCTCGTCGTTTGCCTGGTCCTCGGGCTTGGCTGTCTCGTGCTCGGGAGCATCGGCATGATTTTCAGCTCGCTCATTCAAGCGGCGATCTCTCGGCAGCGGGAGTATCTCGCCGACGCTTCGGCCGTGCAATTTACCCGCAATCCCGCCGGGATCGCCGGGGCACTCAAAAAAATCGGCTGTCCCAACGTCAGTTCCCGCATCACCAATGCTCATGCGGTCGAAGCGAGTCATATGTTTATCGCCAATGTTTTCGGGATTGGTTCCTTCTCGAATTTAATGGCGACGCATCCGCCGCTCGCCGATCGGATCAAACGAATCGACCCGTCGTTCAACGGTCGCTTTCCGGAAGAAATTCGCCCGGTCGCGGCGACAACCGAAGAACCGGCGAAAAAAACGGCGCCCAGTGCTGCCGGTTCGGTGCTGCCGGGCAACCCGTTCCCGATCAACCCGGCCCAAGCGATGGGACGGTTCGGCCAAATCGATTTCGGGCAACTGGCCGTTGCGGCGGCATTGCTCGAATCGATTCCGCCGACCGTGCAGACGGCGCTCGCCCAGCCGTTCGGGGCGAGAGCGGTGCTGTACGCGATGTTGCTGAGCGATCAGGACGAGGTCCGACGGCGGCAGCTCACCGCGCTTTCCGCGAATCTGGAGAAACCGTGTTTCGATTTGACGACGGCGCTTGCCGGGACGCTAAAGCATTTTCCGGCCTCGTCCCGCGTTTCGCTGGTTCAAAAAGCGTTGCCCCCTTTGCGGACTTTGTCGTTGCAGCAATACACGCTCTTTCGGAAGAACGTCGAAACCCTCGTCGCGGCGGACGGGCAGATTGATTTGTTCGAATACACGCTCCGGGGACTGTTGCTGAACGATTTGGACATTCATTTTGGATTAATCAAGCCGCTTTCGGTTCAGTATTCCAATCTCAACGCCTTGACCGAGCCGTTTGTGCTCGTCCTTTCTTTTTTGGCCTATGCGGGCAACGACGATCCGGCGGAAATCCGCAAGGCGTTCGAAGCCGGCCGGACCGATGCCGGAATCGACGGGTCGCTCTTGCCGCCGACTTCGTGTACGTTCGCCGGATTTGACACGTCGCTCAAGAAGTTGGCCGTGAGCACTCCGGCGATCAAAAAGCAACTCTTGAGCGCCGCTTTGTGCTGCATCGCGGCCGACGGCACGATCACCCCGCGCGAGGGAGAGCTGGTCCGCGCGATCGCCGCAACGCTCGGCTGCCCCATGCCGCCGTTCGGGGGATAAGAGGTTCTGACACATTTTTCTCCCTCTGCCGGACAGTTTTTTGTCATCGTCTGCCATTTTGGCAATTTGCGCTACAAATTTAACAAGAACGTGCGTACAGCCTGCACGCTTTGGCAATTTTTGGCGTATTTTTCATTGGCACAAATTTTGCGGCTTATGCGTGTTGGGTAGTGTCTTTAGATTCAGCCAACCAGCTTGAAGGAGACCGCTATGAAAAAGGCCGTTTCAAAGAAAACTCCAGGGCTTCGAAGCTGAGGGTGAAAAAAGGTGTCAGGAACCTTTTTTTCCTTTATTGAGCTAATGATAAAATTTGAACCATTCGAAATAACAACCCGAAACGAAGCATCGCATCGTGAGGGTTGATAGGGACTAAAATTTCTAATCTTTTCGTATTTTGAGGGGCGATTTTTTGGTTCCGCCGAGTGAAGCGGCGACGAAGAGGTTCGTCAACCAACAGTCGCTGTAACGCTTGCCGTTCAATCGCTCCGCCGCACAACTCGCCCCCTCGTTTT
>JAVBQI010000178.1:0-45001 GCA_031549145.1 Thermoguttaceae bacterium
ATTGGGACACAATTTGGACCAGTTGTTGGATCGACTGGACGCCGTTGTTCTTGTCGGAGGCGCGGATTTAGACCCACGACGCGATGGTTTCATGCTTCACCCCACGGTTCGCCCTATGGATGAACGCCGGGAAACCTTCGATCGATTTCTTGTTGATAAAATCGCGGAACGCCGCATGCCCGTCCTCGGCATCGGAACCGGCATGCAATTGCTGAATGTTTCCCAAGGAGGTTCACTTTTCCTGCACATCCCGGAAGACCTCCCCCGAGCCTTGCCGCACCGCGATTCCATGGACCCGAACCATCGGCACGGGCTCGTGATTGAGAAAAACTCTTTGCTGGAAAGGGTTTATGGCGAAAACGACATTCGCGTCAACAGCATGCACCACATGTCGGTCGACGATGTCGCCTCCGGTTTTTGGGTGACCGGACGCTGCCCGGACGGCGTTGTCGAGGCGATTGAGTCGATTCGGGACGATTGGTTCGCGGTTGGGACACAGTTTCATCCGGAATCCCCGTCGGCGACGGCGTTGGATTTGGGGATTTTTCGGGAATTCGTCCGTGGGGTCGCCTACAGCGTCGGCACTTCGGTCGTTTCGCTCCCGGAACTCGAATTCCAGGAAATGTTCGCCTAGAAAAAACTTTAACCTTTATAAATCAAGGACTTACGAAAAAACGGGAGGAAAATTTTCCGTTTCTTCCGGTTTGAGACCTGCCCAAGATCGGGTCGTTATTGTATAATCTAGGGCCTTGGTTGATTCCGAGAATCGCCAGCAAACTGACATTTTTCGATCAACCATCTCCGGAGGGCGCAAGAATCCTGCTTGCGCCCTCTTTTTTTTGAGATGCGGCGGTCTGCTATACTCAAGCCGGTTTAAAATTCCTGTCTTCAACACGGCAGCGGCCCAACGAGGCCGCGGTTTGACAGAGGGCGAAGCCTACTGCCCCTACCGGCTACGGTATACGACGAGGGGTCGGCATCACGATACGCATAACAGTTCTCAACAGGACACGGTTTTTCAAATGATAAAGTACTCCCTTTTCGCGTTGTCGTTTATCGTTTTGACATTTGTTGCGTTCGCGGGGCAAACCGATCGGGATGCGGGCCGGCCGGGACTGCGGCTGCCGTCGCAACCGGGGGACCGTGTCGTCAAGGAAACCGAAAAAAAGAAACGGATTCGCGAAGGGACAACGTTCAAGGAAAAACGTTGCATTTTCCGTGTCGCCGGACAACGGGTTTTGGTTTTTTCGGAAGATGAGTCCGAGCGGTTCCTTTGCCTGGAAAACCTGAACCTCGAACGAGTGATGCAGGTCGTGCTCGAAAATCCGGCCCAACAGGTTTGGAAAGTCGACGGAATTTATACCGAGTACCAGGGCGAAAACTTCGTGCTGTTGCAACGGGCCGTTCTCGCTCCGCCCAAATGATTGCCTGCGAGATAGGCCGCGTTGTTATTCGCGTGCACAGCACGCGGCTCCGTTATACCGTAGCCGGTATGGGCGGTAGCTTCGCCCTCTGTCAAACCGCGGCCTCGTTGGGCCGCTGCCGTGTTGAAGACGGGAATTTTAAACCGGCTTGAGTATAGGCACAATTATTTGACCGTTTTTCAAAATCATGGACCGCGACGAACTGGCGCTTGCGTATTTGGAACAACTTCCGTTCCCCCCTTACCCGTTTCAGGAAGAGGCAATTTATTCCTGGTTTTCCTCGAAACAGGGGGTGCTCGTTTGCGCCCCGACCGGGATGGGCAAGACGCTGATCGCCGAAGCCGGGCTGTACGAAGCGCTCCAAACCGGCAAGCGGGCGTATTACACGACCCCGCTCATCGCGCTGACCGAGCAGAAATTCCGCGAAATACAGGCCGCTGCCGAACGCTGGGGATTCGACCGGAACGACGTCGGGCTGATCACGGGCAACCGCCGCGTCAATCCCGAGGCCCCGATACTCGTCGTCGTCGCCGAAATTCTGTTCAATCGATTATTGCTTTTTAGAGGACAGAGGACAGAGGACGGAGGACAGGAGGAGAAAAGAGACATTCAGTCCCCTTCTATCCTCTATCCTCAATCCTCTGTCCTCTCTTTCTCCGATGTCGCGGTCATCGTTATGGACGAGTTTCATAATTTCGCCGACCAGGAACGGGGGATCGTCTGGGAATTTTCCCTCGGGCTGCTTCCGGAACACGTCCGGACGCTTTTGATTTCGGCAACCGTCGGGAACGCCTACGAATTCGTCGCCTGGTTGCGGAATACGACCGGCCGGAAACTGGAAATGGTGCAGAGCGCTGAACGCAAAGTCCCGCTCATTTACCAATGGGTCGGCGACGAATTGCTGTTCGAACAGCTTGAAAAAATGTTCGAGGCTCAAGGGGGCGGGGACGAGGCGCGATTGACCCCGGCGCTGGTGTTCTGTTTCGACCGGAACGAATGCTGGGACGTCGCCGATCAGATCCGCGGCCGAAACGTGATTACCCCGGAACGGCAGAAAGAATTGACCGGGCTTTTGGAGCAGTACGATTTCAAGGAAGGAGCCGGGCCGAAGTTGAAGCAACTGCTGCTGCGCGGCGTCGGGGTGCATCACGCCGGAGTGCTGCCGAAGTACCGCCGCATCGTCGAGGAACTGTTCCAACAGAAGCTGCTCTCGATCTGCGTTTGCACCGAAACGCTCGCGGCCGGGATCAACCTGCCGGCCCGATCGGTCGTATTGCCCTCGCTCATGAAAGGGCCGCCGGGGGAGAAAAAACTGATCGATTCGAGCAGCGCTCACCAGATTTTCGGTCGGGCCGGCCGGCCGCAATTCGATACTCAGGGGTTCGTGTTTGCTCTCGCGCATGAGGACGACGTCAAGATTGCCCGATTCCGCGTCAAATACGACCAGATTCCGGAAGACACGAAAGACCCGAAGCTCCGGGAAATGAAGAAGAAAATGAAGAAAAAGATGCCGACCCGTCGGGCGACCGAGCAGTATTGGGTCGAGTCGCATTTTCTCAACCTGCAAAAAGCCCCGCCGGGCAACCTTACTTCTCGCGGGGAATTTCCCTGGAGGATGCTCGCGCACATCATCACGCTCGACCCGGACATCGCGACGATTCGCGCGCTCGTCGGTCGGCGGTTGATGGGCGTCAAGCGATTGGCGGCCGGGCAAAAGGAGCTCGATCACAAACTCCTGACGCTTTGGCGCGGCGGTTACATCCAACTCGACCCAAGCCCGCTTGATTTCGGAATCGCCGGAACTTTCGAGCAGGAACAGGCGGAACTTTTAGCCCGCAAGAAAGCGGAGCCGGGCGAACTCAAGCAACCGCGAGCACCGGAAAAGTTTGGATCTGGCATTTTCGAGGAGGAATCTTCCGGGAATGAGAGCGAGAGTGTTTCTGCCGAAGAGAATTTTTCCGCAGACGAGATACCCGCGAATTCGGAAGGCGGACGAGACGTCCGCGCTTCGGGAAGTGCCGCTCGCGGAATTGTTGCAACCGGGAATGTAGCAACCGGAGATGCTGCTGCCGAGCCGTACTCGCCGCAGCGGGCTTACCCGACGCCGAAGTTGCCCGAACTGCTTCAACTGCGGGGGATCAACCCGCTATACGGCCTCTTTCTGCTCAAGCATTTCGCGATCGCCGACCGGGCAGAACGGTTACAGGCGTTGGAAAGCGTGTTGGAGATGCCGAATTCGATCGGCCGGTTCGTTCGCGTTCCGAAACAGGATGTGATGCCGAGCGGGCCGCTTGCCCGGGAGCGGCTCGACCCGATGCTGCTCGAACTTGGGTTGGCGACGGTCGACGAACTGGTCGAGAAAACGGAAGAAGAGCGAAAGGAAGAATGGGAAAAACGTCGTCGGTTCGGCGGGTTCGCGGAAGAGCCGGTTTTTGTGTTGAAACTGGCGGAAAAACTGAAGCGGCTGTTCGAATACGAATATCCCGGGGTCGAAGTCCGCATCAATCCGGTTTGGGCGGCCGGAGAGATTCTGCTTGAGTTCAACGGCGATTTCAACAAGTACATTACGAGCATGGGCCTGCAAAAGCAGGAAGGGATCATTTTTCGGCATTTGCAGCGGCTGATTCTTTTGCTCGCGGAGCTTGCCGAACTGACGCCGCCGGACCTCGATCCGGCGGATTGGCAAGCCGAACTCACGGAACTGGGGGTGATGCTCATCGAGTGCTGCCGCAAGGTCGATCCGAACAGCACGGAAGAAACGCTCAACTTCGCAAAGCGGAACGACACGGACGACGCGGTGTAAGGTAAGATGCCGTTCAACCAATCAGAGTCGCAACCTGTGGTCGCGGTTACGTTCATAGCGAGAAACGCATCAACTCAGATCGAGACAAACCGCACTCGCAGAGTGCGGCTCGTTGTTACGTTTTCGGTCGCGGTTCCGATACCTTAGGTTGGTTATTTCCCCGAAACCCGGTCGAGACCCGACTTCGCCTTGGGGTCGTTCGGGTCGGCCTCCAACCACATCTTGAAATACTTGACGGCGTTTTCCTTGTCACCTTTTTGCTCGTAATAATCGGCGAGCCCCGCGATCGGTCCGGTCGCTTTCTTGTCGGCTTTGGCACCGCGTTCCCAGTATTCGATCATCTTGGCATCGTCCCCCTCTTCCTTGGCCAACATGCCCAAGCCGTTCAAAGCGGCCGCGTTTTTCGGGTCGAGTTCCAGGCAGCGGGCAAAGGTTTCTTTCGCCTCTTCACTTTTCCCAAGGTTCGTTTGTGCCCAGCCGAGCCCCTGGTAAGCATTCGCGTTTTTAGAGTTCAATCGAACCCCTTCCTGAAATTTCGGCTCGGCTTCAGCGAAATTTCCTTGCATGAAAAGCCGCCAAGCGGCCGCCGTCGCGTTTTGCGAACCCTTGACGTCGTGTTTGACGGCGGGAACCGCTTTCTCTGCTGTCGGCTTCTTTTCGCTCGGGGAAATCGGCTTCGGGTAACCTTCGATCTTTTCAACGGAAACGTATTCTCCTTCCTTGGTAAAGACGAATTCCTTGTTTTCGAGAATCTTGTCCTTATCCCAAATCGTCGCCTCATACTGGTATCGGATGCTCCGGTTGCCGTTTTCCAAGGTTTTCGGTTCCCCCCATTCGATCGTTTTGCGGGCGGTGATATCCCGGTAATTTTGTGAGAAAAATTTCTCGACCAGTTTTTTCATCCCTTCGACCGTCGAGGTGTCCGGCTTCGCGATCTCTTGCGGATAACCTTTGACATTTTCATCCGAGACCCAATTTCCCTCTTTGTCAAATGTAAAATCCCAACAGCCGATGATCCGTTCTTTGTCCCAAATCAGCGCTTCACATTTGTAACGGATCGTCCTGTTGCCTTTGGCATCGGTTTTGACATCGCCCCATTCGAGCGATTTCCGCATCGTAACGTCGCGAAAATTGTGCATCAGATAATCTTCGACATAGCCGATCACGATCGCCTTTTCGGCGGCAATCGGTTTTGGTTTCTCCTGGGCTTGTCCGGTCAACGCCAATACGGCGAGGAGCGACAATACGGCGACTCCGCCCAAGGCACGACGGGAATTCGGCTTTTGATACAGCATCATCATGTTCAGTCTCCTTTCCAGATTCGAAGGGGTTTCAATCACGGCACTGAGTCCGACGGCCCGAAACGGCGGGGGATTCAGCGTTTGCATCATTTCAAGCAACGAGTCGGCGTAATGCTTTCGGGCTGGGACCGTTTCGAGTTCCGTCAAAACCCGCTCGTCGACCGCCGCTTCGCAATCGAGGTGAACGAACCGACCGAGAACCCAAAACAGCGGGTTATACCAATGCACGGCTTGAACCAGCGTCCAACACCAGGAAAACCAAATATCTCCCTGCTTGAGGTGTATCATTTCGTGCAGCAAAAGACAGCGGATCGCTTCGCGGTCGGGCTCCCCTTCGAGCAACGATTCGGGGATCAAAATGCGGGGCCGAACGGCTCCGACCAAACAAGGCGTCGGCGTGCACGGGGTTACGATCAGGACCGGCCAGGTTCCAAGCCGCAGCTGTTCCCGAATTTCGAGAAAGAGCGTTTGCACCCAATCCGGCACAGGGCTCGGAAATCGACTTGCCTCGGCGATGATCCGGCGGTTGTGGAATGCCGCCGTCGTCAAGATCGTCGCAAAGCCGCAAAACCAGATTCCGAAAAGAACCGGCTTCCAGGAAAAAAACGTTTTGCTGGTTTCCGTTGGCGGTACCAAATCTTTCGCCGAATTCGGTTCGAACTCGACATGCGAAACGGCGGGCGGTTGCGGGACATCCCCGCCCGCTGGGTCCGAATTCGTCGGGGGCAACACGGTTTCCGTTATTTCCGCGATCTTGCCCGAGGGCAACAAGCCGAGCGGGTGATACGGACTGGGAAGTGTCAACGGCAGTAATGCTCGGAGGATTACCAATCCCCAAAGCAAACGGCAATACCGGGGGCCGAGATGTCGTCCGAACAACAACCGAACGGCAACGATCAGAAGAACACCGAATAACACTTCGAGAAGTAGCATTGTTTTAGAGGACAGAGGAATGGGGACAGACGACAGCTAGAGGGGAATACTTATTTCCTGTCCTCTGTCCTCTGTCCTCTGTCCTCCAACATCAACTTCAGCCGAGTAATATCCGCCTCGCTCAACGATTCGTTCTCAATCAAATGGCTAATCATCGTGAGCGGGCTCCCTTGAAAAAACCGTTCAAGGAAAGATTGGCTTTCGTATTGCAACGATTCGTCTCGTTTGATAATCGGTTTAAAAACAAACATGCCGTGTATTTTGCGACGTGACACGGCGTTTTTCCGGATCAGACGATCGAGAAAAGCACGAACCGTTTTTGTGTTCCAGCCCCCTTCCTCGAGCAGCGAATCCGGCAGTCGCTCCGAAATTTCGGCGGCGCTGAGCGGGGATTCGTTCCAAAGAACCTCCAAAACGACCCATTCGGAAGGAGGAATTCGAATTGGATTTGACATAAAAAACTCCTTTTGAAATCATTTAATAGCATTGTACAGCAAATGCTTTCTTTTGTCAACAAAAAAATCCGTTTTTCGAAAATTTGGTTGCCTCCTTTAAAAAAGAGCCGCATGTTGCGTTGCGCTTCACATGCGGCTCTTTTTTGTTCCGGCTCGCAGGCCTTTAGCGCTGCACTTGGAGCGAGAGTTGCAACGGTTCGCCGTCGGCTTTGAGTGCGACGGAATCGCTTTTCGCCGTCGGGGACAAAACGAGCGAAACGCAAAGCGTCTCCCCCTTGATGTAATCGCCGAACAGTTGCACCGCCCCGATCAGGGCGTCGCTGCAGGTCGCGATCTCGACCGCGATCCGGTCGGTGTACTCGCAATTCAGCTCCTTCCGCCGGTCTTGAATCAGCCGGACCAACTCCCGCGCCCGACCTTCGGCCAAAAGCTCTTCAGTCAGTTCCGTCGAAAGAACGACGACGCAACCGGCCCCTTGGGCGGCCGCCCAGCCCTCTTTCGCCTGTAAGCGGATTTGAATTTCTTCCGAGGTCAGCTCAACGGTCGAGCCGTTCGCTTCGAGCACGACCTTGCCGCTCGCGTCCATTTCCGCAAGAAGTTTCGCGCCGTCGGCTTCGGCAAGCTGCTTTTTGACTTCCGGGAGCAGCTTGCCCAATTTCGGTCCGAGTTTTTTGAAATCGGGCAGCACGGAATAGGAAATGTACTTGTCCGCTTTTTCGATAAACTCGACCGCTTTGACGTTCAATTCTTCCGCGATCAAGCCGAGGTGCTCTTTGAGCCAGGAAAGTTCGCCGCGATCGGCGAGCACGATCTCGACCCGGGCGAGCGGTTGGCGGACCTTGAGCTTGGCGTTCATTCTCGCGTTGCGGCCGAGCGAGACGATTTCCCGCATCATGCCCATACGCCGCGAAAGCTGCGTATCGATCAGCCGCTCTTCGGGGAGCGGATAATCGCAGAGATGAACGCTTTCCTCATGCTTTTGGGTGTCGATGAGCTGCGACCAAATCCGTTCGGCGAGAAACGGGACGAACGGGGCGATCAGCCGGGCCGTCGTTTTCAAACATTCGTAAAGCGTAAAGTAAGCGTCGAGTTTCGATTGCACTTCGTCCGAAGAGGCCTCGGCCGAACTCCAAAAACGGTCCCGGCTTCTGCGAACGTACCAATTCGAGAGCGAATCGACGAACGCGTTCAACTTCGCGCAGGCCGAATAATGGTCGTAAGCGTCCATTAACCCGACGACCTCGCGGTTCGTGATGTGCAGTTCGCTCAAAATCCAACGGTCGATCTCGCTCCGTTTTTCGACCGGACGCGGTTTTTGCGAGGTTTCCGGATCGAAGCCGTCGATGTTGCGATACACTTCGAAAAAGGAAACGATGTTGGAAAGCCGGATCAGGAATTCCGGCATGCTCTCGCGGATCGCCGCTTCGCTGTATCGGATCGTGGTCCAGGGAGTTTGATTCGCGAAAATGTACCAGCGCAGGGCATCGGCTCCGTATTTGTTGAAAATCTCGTTCGGCTCGCGGTAATTCCGTTTGCTCTTCGACATTTTCTGCCCGTCTTCGCCAAGCATCAGCCCGAGAACGATGCAATTCTTGAAATCGGTTTTCCCGAACATCAGCGTCGAAATCGCCAATTGCGAATAAAACCAGCCGCGGGTCTGGTCGATCGCCTCGCTGATAAAATCGGCGGGGAAATTTTTCTTGAAGATTTCTTCCGACCCTTTTTTATGCGGGAATCCCCATTGGGCGAACGGCATCGCTCCGGAATCATACCAACAGTCGATCACTTCGGAGACCCGGCGCATCCGTTTGCCCAAGGCGAATGGCGAATCGTACGTGATCGCGTCGATATACGGCTTATGCACCTTCAAGTCGTCCGGCAGATCCGGATTCGCTTGTTTGGCCTTATCCCAGGCGTCGGTTCCCTGAACGCCCGGCTTGTCGAGCAATTCGGCATAGGAGCCGATCGCCTCCTTTTGGCCGGTTTCTTCACAAACCCAAATCGGGAGCGGCGTCCCCCAATACCGTTCCCGGGACAGGGCCCAGTCGACGTTCGATTCGAGAAAATTGCCGAATCGGCCGTTTTTGATATGCTCGGGCAACCAATTGATTTCGGCGTTGTTCGCGAGCATTTCGTCCTTGAATTGCGTCGTCCTGATAAACCAGCTCTTGCGCGGATATTGGATCAACGGGTCGTTGTCCGCCCGCCAGCAAAACGGGTAATCGTGCAAATACTGCTCCTGCAACAAGAGGAGCCCGCGCTCTTTCAGGTTGCGGCAAAGGTCTTTGTCGGCGTCCTTGACCCAACGGTCCTGATATTCCGGCAACTCGGAGGTAAATTTCCCGCTCGGATCGACGGCGCAAATCAATTCCGGCCCTTCTCCAGGCTCGAACCGGGCCTGCTCGGCTTGCAAGACGTCGAAGTCGACCTCGCCGAACGCCGGGGCTTGGTGTACGAGGCCGGTCCCCGAATCCGTCGTTACGAAATCGGCGGCGACAACCCGCCAAGCGAGGTGTTCGCTTTCCGGACCGCAGGCATCTTGCCTGAAATTGTCTGAAGATTCTGTTGCAGGCTGGAAGCCTGCGGTCCAAGAGAGAAGCGTCCCTTGTTTATCGCCGAGGGTCTTGTAATAACAATCGAACGGCGGGACGTACCGTTTGCCGATCAGCTCGCGGCCGGAGAACGTCTTTTCAACGGCCGGAGTTTTTTTGACTTTGGCGGCGATTGACTCGACCAACGCGGAGGCGATGATGATTTTGCGAGGTTCTTTTTCTCCCTTTTCGTTGGCGAGGGAAACGACCGCGTATTCCAGTTCCGGATGCACGGCCGCGAATTGGTTGCTCGGCAGCGTCCAAGGGGTCGTCGTCCAAACGAGCAAGTCGACGTCCTTTTCGTCGACGAGCGGAAATCGGACGAACACGCTCGGGTCGGCGACCTGTCGGTACCCTTGTCCGACCTCGCCGCTCGAAAGAGCGGTCCCTCCCTGGGCCCACCACCAGACGATTTTATGCCCCTGGTACAGCAGGCCGCGTTCGAACAGGCTTTTCAGCGACCACCAAACCGATTCGACATACGATTGGTGGTAGGTAACGTAAGCGGTGTCGAGATTGATCCAAAACCCGAGCCGTTGGGTCAGTTCTTCCCATTGTTTCGTGTATCGAAAAACACTTTCCAGGCATTTGTGTATAAACGGTTCGATCCCGTACTTCTCGATTTCCTCTTTGGAATGAATGCCGAGTTCCTTGCAGACTTCGACCTCGACCGGAAGACCGTGCGTGTCCCAGCCCGCTTTGCGTTCGCAGAAGAAGCCGCGCATCGTTTTGTAGCGCGGGTACAAATCTTTGATCGACCGGCTCAGACAGTGCCCCGGATGCGGCAGGCCGTTGGCGGTCGGCGGCCCTTCGTAAAAAACGAACGGCTTCCCTTCCCGGCGTTGTTCGAGCGATTTTTCGTAAATCCGGTTTTTATTCCAAAAATCGATGGTCGAGAGTTCCTGATTCGGGATCGATTCCTGTTGTGTTTTTTCCGACTCGCTCATTTCAAGAAAGAGAAAGATAAAAGAATGTTGATTCTGTTAAAAAACAATCCTTACCTTTTTACCCGAAATTCCTAATCATTCAACGTCGGGGAGAGAAATATTCCCTTTTTTCGTTCAAATTTTTGCCTCTTTGTCGGCCAAAACATCGCTTCTGACGTAATTCGGGTTGACCTTTTTTCGTTTTTTCTGCACAATGCCCCATCTTGGAAAAATAAGCATCGCGAATGAAAAAGCCCTGCAATACATTACTGGAAAACTAATGAAACATTACATTGAAAACAAAGTCGTGATCGTAACCGGCGGGAGTTCCGGGTTCGGTTTCGAAACGGCGAGAATGCTTCTCGGCCTCGGCGCCAACGTCGTGATCACCGGCCGCAACAAACAACGGCTCGAAGAAGCGGAAGCGAAGCTCGGCGGCGGGGAAAAACTGCTCGCGGTCCAAGCCGATGCGACCAGCACGTCCGATTGGCGGACGCTGATCGACCAAACGCTCAAAAAATTCGGCCGGATCGACGTTTTGGTCAACAATCACGGAGCGGGAATGAAAATCGCATTGACCGAGGAAATGGAAGACGACGACATTCAGGCGATTCTCGATGTCAACATCACCTCGGTGATCAAAGGTTGTCGCGAAATACTTCGGGTTATGAAACCGCAAAAAAGCGGTCGGATCATCAACGTTTCGAGCGCTTGCGCTCATCGCGGTTGGGCGGGCTGGGGCGTTTACACCGCTGCGAAGGCCGCAATGATCGGTTTTACCCGCTGCCTGCATCGGGAAATGTGCGAATGGGGCGGAATGGCCTCGAACTTCATTCCCGGGGCCGCGCAAACTGATTTTTGCAATGCCGCCAAAATCGACGGTTCCTGGTTGGAAGAATACCCGGTCGCCGAAGATTTCGCCCGCATGATCGTTAACAGCATCGACCTGCCCGAAACGACCGTCGTCGAGGAACTCCGCGTCTGGGGAACGAAGCAGATACACGACGTCCTTAACCCCTACTAAATTTAAATTAAGAATTATGAATTAAGAATGAGGGAAAATGGCTGTCGTTCGATTTCCGGTTCCTTTAATTTCAACAATCAATTCTTAATTCTTAATTTTTAATTCTTAATTCGCATGTACAAGCTTCTTCTCTGTTTACGCTATTTAAGGACGCGATACATCGCCTTCGCCTCGATCATCAGCCTGACCCTCGGCGTCGGGGCGATGATCGTGGTCAACGCGATCATGCTCGGGTTCGCCTCGGAAATGGAAGCCCGCATACACGGGATGCTTTCCGATATCGTGTTCGAGGTTCATAACCACGACGGTATCCCCGACCCGGAAGGGCATATGCGGCGGATCCGGGAAATCGCGGGGGATAAAATCGCGGGGATGACGCCGACGGTCGTTACTATCGGGATGATTCGCTTCATGTACCACGATCAGGAGGTCGCCCAACAGGTCAACTTGATCGGGATCGACGCCCGAACGCAAGGGGATGTCAGCGATATGGCGAAATATCTCCAGCATCCGGAAAACCGCAAGGCGATCAGTTTTCTCCTCAAGGAAAACGGGTATGATTTGTACAGTTCGCAGAGCAACAACCGCCCGCTCGTTCGCCCTGAATTGGCCGATGCCGGGTGGGGGTATCGCCGGACGGCGTTCGCCGAGCGGGAACGTATTCGCAAACTTCGGGAGGAGTACAAACGCCAAAACGAGGCGACCCGTCGCGACGAACAACGGAAAATGCAAGGGCTTTCGCCGGAAGAATTCGCCGTCGAAACGGCCGCCGCGGAAGAGAATCTCGACGAAGATCCTTGGAACGACGCCGAAACGGATCGACGGGACGCGTTCGATCCGGCCAAGGAACAGCATACGGGAATCATCGTCGGGATCGGGCTCGCACTGCGAAGCCGGGAGAATACGTTCGACGAAAAGACCGGCGAATCCGGGGTCGAGGATTCGCTGCTCCTCCGGCCCGGTGATGATGCCGTGCTCATGTTCCCGACCGCCGGAAAAAACGTCAAGGCCGCGCAAGACGTTTTTACGGTCGTCGATCTGTTCGAAAGCCGGATGTCGGATCAGGACGGCAAATACGTTTTCGTGCCGATCGAAAAGCTGCAACAGTTGCGAGGAATGATCGACCCGGAAACGGGCGTCAAATTCGCGACGCAAATTTTGATCAAGGCCAAGCCGGGGGTCAAAATCGAGGAACTCCGCGACACGATTCGAGGGGGCTTTCACGATTCGATGCGGCTGTTTTATTCCGTGCGAACCTGGAAAGATTGTCAGGAAACGCTCCTCGGAGCGCTTTTTACGGAACTGGCGATGATCAACGTGCTCTTGTTCCTGATTTTCGCGGTCGCCGGATTCGGAATTCTCGCGATCTTTTTTATGATCGTGATTGAAAAGACGAAAGATATCGGCATCCTGAAATCGCTCGGGGCCGGCGGGCTGGGGATCATGCAGATTTTCCTGATGTACAGCCTTTCGCTGGGAATTGTCGGGGCGGGAGCCGGGGTCGGGTTCGGGCTTCTTTTCGTCGCTCATATCAAGGAGATCGCGAAATTTCTCTCATTGATTATGGGACATGACGTTTTCGATCCGACGATTTACTCGTTTACCGACATTCCGGCGGTCGTCCGTCCGGAAACGGTTTGTTGGATCGTCGCCGGAGCGATCGTGATCGCCGTTTGTTCCGGCATCTTGCCGGCGCTCCGTGCCGCGAGAATGAAGCCAGTCGAATCGTTGCGGAGTTGAGGAAGGCTGTAGACTATAGGCTGTAGACTGTAGGGAGCAGTTGAAAAACGGGTTCTGTAGCCTGTGATTACCGAATCGACATCTTCGCCGCTCGGCTAAACATGTTTGGCAAATCAGAGATATGGGAAAAAAGGATCAACGCTCGAAAGTCGAGGATCGGAAAAAGGTTCCTTTTCCCGAGGCTTCCTCACTCCCCACTTCCCACTCTTACGATACCTTGCTCGGTGAGCGCGACCCGAGGCTTCGAAAACGCCGGGGCGTTTGGTACACGCCGGAGCCGATCGTCGGCTGGATTGTCCGAGCCGTTGACGAACTGCTTCGTCGCGAGTTCGGATTGGCCCGAGGCTTGGCCGATTCGCGAGCCAGGCTCCTCGATCCGGCGACGGGCTGCGGGACGTTTTTGGACGAAGTGCTCTGGCAGGCTCCGGGGAAAAAGGAATTTCGCGGCTTCGAGATTCTCGAAGAGCCGTTCCGGATCGCGCGAGCGAAGCTGGGGGAAAACATTTTTTGGAAAAACGCGCTCGAAAAGCGGCCGGAAAAAGCGGCGGCCGATTCCGTTTCGGTCGTGCTCGGCAACCCACCGTTCAAGGGACATTCGGAAAACCGCAGCGAGGCGGTTCGTTGGCTCGATTCGCTTTTGGATGATTACAAACGCGAGCCGGACGGCGAAAAATTGCGGGAACGCAACCCTAAATGGTTGAACGACGATTACGTCAAGTTTATTCGATTCGGCCAACACTGCATCGAACTGCAAGGCCGGGGGATTTTGGCGTACATCAACAACAACGGGTTTCTCGAAAACACAACCTTTCGCGGCATGCGGTTTCGTCTGCTCGAAATGTTCGATACGATTTTCGTGCTCGATCTGCACGGCAACGCCAAAAAGCGTGAAACGGCTCCCGACGGTCGCCGGGACGAAAACGTCTTCCCGATCCAACAAGGGGTCTCGGTCAACCTGTTCGTTAAGAGTCGACCGGAAGCCCGTTCGGAAACCCAACGGCTGAAATCGCGGCGCCCGATCGCGGAACTGTATCACGCCGATCTGTTCGGGGCGAAGGCGGAAAAATTTCGCGTTCTGCAAAATCGTTCGTTGGAAGAAATCCCCTGGAAACGTCTGCAACCGACGGGGCCGCAATACTTTTTCGTCCCGAAAAATCTTTCGGACGAAGAACGATACCGGCGGGGTTTCGCGATTGACGAGCTGTTCCGAATCGGCTCGGTCGGGATCGTAACCGGAAAAGACGCTTTGTTGATCGATTCGGACGAAATGGTGCTCGCCCGGCGAATGCGAGAACATTTGACGCAAACGGCGGGCCGGAGCGACCGAAAGAAATACGACAAAGAAAAAATCAGAACGATCGCGTATCGACCGTTCGAAAGCCGGTTCATATACCATGATCCGGGCCTGATCGAACGGGAACGCAAAAACGTGATGCGGCACTTCGCCGACGGAGGAAACCTCGGGCTGGTCCTGAGTCGGCAAATCAAGGCATTCGACCGGTACGACCACGTTTTTTTGACCCGGGAGATTTTTGAATCGTGTTTGGTTTCGAACAAAACGAGCGAAATCACTTACGGATTTCCGCTCGAACTGATTTCGGAATCGGACGAGCGGACGCCGAATTTCGAGGAAGCGGTCGTCGAACGGATCGTCGATCGAACAGGCCTCACGTTCGAAATGCTCGATTTGTTCGATTACGTGTACGGCGTGCTGCACGATCCGAATTATCGGAAGTCGTATAACGAATTTTTGAAACTCGGATTCCCCCGGATTCCTTATCCGGAAAACGCCGAACGATTCGAACGCTCGCGGAATTTCGGAAAAGCCCTAAGGCAACTGCATCTGCTCGAAAGCCCTGATTTGAACGACCCGGTGGTTCAATTCGAAGGGCACGCCGATCCGGTCGTCGAAAAAATCGTTTACGAGAACGACCGTTTGCGAATCAACGGCCGGGACACCTTCGAAAACATCCCGGAGTCGGCTTGGTCGTTCCCGCTCGGCGGTTACCAACCGGTCCAAAAATGGATCAAGGCGAGAAAAGGCCGAACGCTCTCCCCGCAAGAAATCGAACACTTCCGCAAAATGATCGCCGCGATCGTTTTGTCGACCCAACTCACCATTTAGCCTTATCGTATAGCCCCTCATTTAGCCGGTACTCCGCGCTACCCCGCGATTGAAATATGAAAACTGATACAAACTTGAAGGTTGCTCACGACGATTCGTTCGAATCGGATTTCGAGCGAGAGCCGGAAAACCAGGGTTCCCCTTTGAAAATTCTGCGGGAAGACGCTCCGGTTTCCCCGCGATTCGATCCCGAGGAATACCAAATGGTCGCCGCCGGCGTTACCAAAACCTACACGATGGGCAAGGTCAAGGTTCCGGTCCTCAAAGGGGTCGATTTCGGCGTTCGGGAAGGGGAGTTCCTCTCGATCGTCGGACAAAGCGGTTCCGGCAAAAGTACGCTCTTGCACCTGCTCGGGACGCTGGACGTTCCCGATGCCGGAACGATTCATTTCGAAGGGCAGCGAATCGACCGGATTCCGAACGGGCAGCGGGACATTTTGAGAAACCGGTTTATCGGCATGATTTTTCAGTTCTATCATCTGATCCCGGAACTGAATACCTTCGAAAACGTCCTTTCCCCGTTGATGATCCGGCACGGTGTGTTGGATTACTTTTTTCAGCGTTCGAAATTCCGCGCCAAGGGAAAGGAACTTTTGGAGGCGGTCGGCTTGTCCCATCGCCTCAGGCACAAGCCGAACGAACTTTCCGGCGGGGAAATGCAACGGGCGGCAATCGCGAGGGCTTTGATCTCCGAGCCGCGGATTCTTTTGGCCGATGAGCCGACCGGAAACCTCGACGCCCGGACCGCGCGGGAAATCCTGCAATTACTCCGCGTCTTGAACGAGGAAAGAAATCTGACGATCGTGATGGTAACTCACGACCTTTCGATCGCCGAAGAAGCCGATCGAACCGTTCGCATCGTCGACGGACTCATCACCTGATTGGCGACGCGGTCGAACCTCCCGTTACACCCTTTCCAAAACCTCCAAGCACAGTTCGATGTAGGCGCGTGCCCCCCGGGAACGCGGGGCGTAATCGATGATCGACTTCCCATGCCCGGAGGCTTCGCTGATCGCGACATCGCGGGGGATCACGGTGTTGAAAACGATCTCCCCGAAAAAATCCCGGACCTCTTTGTCGACTTCGTGCGTCAATTCAAGCGAATGATCGTACATCGTCAACAGGATGCCGCCGAATTGCAGTCGTTCCGGTTTCTGTTGCATTACGGTTTTGATCACTTCGATCATTTGAACGAGCCCTTCCATTGCAAAGAATTCGCATTGAATCGGCATCAGCACTTCGGTCGAAGCGCTCAAGGCGATCTGCGTCAGCTGCCCGAGCGAAGGGGGGCAATCGATCAAGACGAAATCGTACCCTTTCAACTCATGGGCGAGTTGGTCCTGCATTTTTTTGACCCGGGATTGATCGGACCGGGTCATGGCTTCGATATCGCCGAACATCCGGCTTCCGGGCAAAAGTTCGAGGTTGGGCAATGCGGTCGCGACGGTCGCATCCGCGATCGGCGTTCCGGCGGCCAAAGGATGGGTTTGGGCCGGTTCAAACCCCAGCCCGCTGGTCGCGTTGCATTGCGGGTCGAGATCGATCAAAAGGGTCCGGGAACCGGCCTTGGAAAGGCCCGCCGCCAAGGAGATCGCGGTCGTCGTTTTGCCGACCCCGCCTTTCTGATTTGCGATGCAAAGGATTCTCGACACAAGAAAAATCAGGTTAGACCACACAAAATCCGAAAACGCGACGAAACGCAATCTCCGGAAAATTCAAGCCCAAAGTATAGAAAAAATTTGCCGTAACGAAAAGGCCGATTTTCCCAACACGAGAATGCCTGGTTTCCTCGACTTGCCTGTTTTGACACCGAAGGCTTTGCCAATTGCCCGTTTAGCCGAGCGGCGCAGACGCCGGAGCCGTCAACTCGCCGAAAAGCTCTTCCCCTCGAACTTCGGTGATCCGAACATCGGCCAATTGCCCCAACATCATCGGCGGGGCGGCAGCGGTTGTTTTCAAATACCGGTCCGACGTCCCCGAAAGAACAGATTTCGTGGTCCCTGTTTGCTCTTCCGTTTCAAAAAGAATCTGGACCGTTTTGCCGAGCAGCGAGCCGGCATATTGCTCGCGAAGCCGCTCGGCGATCGCGGCGAGTTCCGCGGCCCGCTCTTTTTGGATGGCGGGAGGGACACGGTCCGGAAGCGCCGCGGCCTCGGTCCCGGCCCGGGGGCTGAAGCGGAAAATATGCGTCTTCGAAAAGCCGAGTTGTTCGACGACCTCGCAGGTTTCGCGAAAATGTCGGTCGGTTTCCCCGGGAAACCCGACAATCACATCGGTCGAAAGCGCGACCTGATCGAGCCAGGATTGAATGTAACGGCATTTTTCGATAAACGGCCCGCTCAACCAACGTCGTTTCATTTTCCGCAAAATGTCGTCTGAGCCGCTTTGCATCGACAAATGCAGGTGCGGGCAGATCCGTTGCGGAAACGCACGAATCAATTCGATCAGTTCTTCGGAAACTTCGACCGCTTCGAGGCTCGAAATTCGGAGCCGGATCGGCAGCGACCGTTGTTCGAGATGATCGAGAATCCGGCGCACCAATTCCGCGAGGTTCGATTTCGGGACCGAATCGACGCCGTAATGCCCGAGATGTATTCCGGTCAGGACGATCTCGCGGTATCCGTTATCGGAAAGCGTTTGAATTTCTTCGAGCAGGTGCTCGGGCGGTCGGCTTTGCAATCGCGGCCGGACCTTGGGGATGATGCAGTACGAACAGCCGACCGTGCAGCCGTCCTGGGCTTTGACGAACGCCCGATGCCGCTCGGCAAAGGCGGTGATTCCCCGGGGCAAGACGGCAAGCCCGCGATCGATCAAAAATCGCTCAAGGGTTTCGTTGTCAGAAACCCAATGGGCGACTTCCGGAAATTTCGCGGCTTCTTCCGGACGCGATTTCGCGAAGCAGCCCATCACGAGAATTTCGGCGCAGGGATTCTCCTTGGCCATTTTCCGAATCGCCTTGCGGGTTTTCAAGTCGCTTTGGGCTGTAACCGTACAAGTGTTGAGCAGTACCAGATCGGCCCGGTCGCTTTCGGGCGCATCGACATACCCGAGCCGCTGCAACGCGCAGCGGACGTATTCCGTTTCGTATTGGTTGACCTTGCAACCAAGCGTGAGTGTTTTGAGCGTCGGCATGAGAGAGACATAATTGTGTGTTCGCGCACCCCTCCAAAAAACTCCTGTTGGCAGCGAGGTGTTTTTTCTTCTGAAAAGAAGTATAATGCCGGTTCGGTTTCGTTGCCAATCCGTTTCTATTCGAAATTCTTAAAATTATTGATGATTACTTACGAAGGAAAAGTCTGTTCCCCGCCGGAAGGGTTTATCGCGATCGTCGTCGCCAAGTTCAACCGGACCATCACCCAACGCCTTTTGGACGGAGCACTCGCCAAATTGCGAAAGCACGGCGTCCGCGATCAGGACATTCAAGTCTGCTGGGTGCCCGGAGCCTTTGAAATTCCGGTCGTCGCCGGCCGATTCGCGACCAAGGACGGCTGTTTGGCAGTAATCTGCCTCGGAGCCGTGATCAAAGGGGAAACCTCGCACGATGAGCATATCAACCGTGCCGTCAGTTTGGAACTGACCCGATTGAGCTCGAATACGGATACACCGATCATTTTCGGCATCTTGACCTGTAATACCGTCGAGCAGGCCGAAGCCCGGAGCGGGCTGCGGGAGCAATCGCGGGACAAATCGCTCGATCCGACGGCCGGGAACAAGGGCGCCGAAGCAGCCGAAGCAGCCCTTGAGATGATCGATTTGATGACCGAACTGCCGGAATCGGAAATCACCGTCCCCGGAGCCGAGATGTTTTCCAACCTGTTGCAATCCTTTGGCTCCGGCCCTTTTGAAGAAGGCCCGGACTATTTGGGTTACGGCGAGCCGTATTTGGAGGAAGAAGAGGTTGATTTCGTCGTCAAACCGAAAAAGCCCGGCAAAAAGAAAGATAAAAAGAAATAGAAAAACGCAATCGAGCCGCGTACTGTGTACGCGGAGTGGGCGGTTGACGCCTGGTATCCCGCGTTCGCAGAACGCGGCTCGTGGTTCTCATATTTTTGAACAGCATGAGATCGATTTTATTGTTTGGGTTGTTGCTTCTTTCCTTTTCGAGCCCCGTTTTTGCGGCCGATTCAGGGCTGGGGACGGTCGATTGGCGAAATTGGCGGACGCTTCCGGTGTATGACGAAGGGCGAGCGATGCCGCTCGACACCTTCGCCCGACTCTCGGTGATGCAGATTTGTAAAACGCATCGGCCGCTCATCGTCATGGACGAGATGCTGCTGGGCAGCATCGAGCCGAGCCGTTTTTCCGGAACGCCCGAAGCCCAGGCCAAGGAAGCCGAACGGATTCGGAAACGGATCGAAGCTCTTTTTCCGGACGGCGTTCGCGTGTTCGAACCGTACGAACTTCTTTTTTCCTGGATCGCGGAGCCGGAAATCTGGGAGTATATCCCCTTTCTCCCGGCGAAAAGCGCGGATTTTCGAAGCGAAGTGCTCATGCTCCCTCTCGTCGGCAGATCGGGCCGGATCATCAGCGGCGTCGCTCCGTTCCAATTGGAGCGTTCCCGGGGATATGAGGACATGCTGCAAAGAGTGCGCGAGCGGCAGCTGAAGGCGGCGCATCGGCCGAGCCGCTCCGCGGAAACCGACGAAGAGGAGCCGGAGCGCGAATTGTCCGAAGAGGAAAAAACAGCGATCGAGCTGCACAATACGCTGACCGTTTACCGGAATTTGGTTCGTCGGCCGAATCGGAATGTTTCCGATTTGTCGGTCTCCTTTGTCTCCGCCTTGCAGCAGGCGAGAACCGATTTCTCGGCGGCGAGCCGGGCCTGGGATCAGGCCGCCGAACGGGGGCTCACCCGATTTTTGCCGAAATCGACGGTTCCTCCGAACGAGCGATTCAATGCGATCGCCCTTGTTCTGAGCCAACTGTTTCAAAATTTCTCTTCCGAAAAAGAGGATGACCAGCCGATTTCCCAAGGTCGGATCGAAAGGCAACTCAACGCGATCCTGTTGCTGCTCGATCAGGCGGTCGCGGAAAGCGAAACGATTTTGGACCGGCTTTACCAAGCGGAAACCGGGCAACAGTCGAGCGGACCGAACAAGGATACGGCTCCGGAACCCGCTATTTTTTCGGCGAAAAACGAACCGCGGCTTTCCGCGTATCGAACGGATGCGATCACCTTGCACGTTTCGTTGCTGTCGCTGCGACGTTATACGCAAGCGGCGCTCATCTCGATCTTCGGCGAAGGCCGGACGATTCGAGTCTTGCCGGCCTTGCTCGATGATGCGATTCGGCCCGACATCGCCGGGATTTCCGAACGGCTCAATGTCCGCGACCTCGGCCCCTGGGTCCCTTTAGCCTTGGTGTTGCGAGGGGAGCCGACGACGATCCGCCGTTTCGTCGATCCCGATTTTCCGCTGAACGCCGGGCTGGGAAGCCTCGCCGATTGGCAGGAAATTTTCGGTTCCGATCTGTCGGTGACCCTCGGACCGGAAATCAAACGCTCTCTCGGTATCGTTTCGGACGAACCGGCAACTGTTTCGAGCGCCCCTGCGGTCAAAGAATCTTCGACCGACGAAAAAAACCAGCTCACTTCGGTCGCGGAAGACAACCAACCGCACATCGAATCGGGAAAAGAACCTCCGACTGACGAAAACCTTTCGGCGCAAGAAGTGTTCGACCGCCTGATTGTCGAGAAGACGAAAGAGGCGTTAGGAAGCGGCGAAACCGCGACGAGCACGTCCGGCCGCAATTCAACGGCTGCTCTTCGTTCGGCATTTCGCGATTTGGTTCTCGCCTACACGGACCGGACTCCCGGATCGCTTTCCGAGCAAGAGCCCGACATTCGGGACGAAACGAAAGACTCTTCCGGTGCCGGGAACGAAACGGCGGCTTCTCCGGAGCTCTCTCGGACATCGCGTTTTGCCTCGGGGCTTTCGCTCTTCGCCCAATCGCTTCGCGAAACGGCGGAGCGGACGGAGCCGGTTCGCGAAAATCTTTTGCCCGAAGCGGCCCGCGACGCGGAGATTCTCGCGAAAACGGCTTATCCCCGACGCGGGGCGGTCGATCCGGAATACCTTTATTATCGGTTCGATCCGTTCTATTGGATGGGGATCACCGCATTTGCGGCGACGGTTGCGCTGTTGTTGAGTTTTGTTTTGGAATTCGTTCGCCGGAAAAGTCGTTCGGGGCATTCGGCGGCGAGCGTTCCTCAATCAAGCGTCCCCGAAACGGTCGATTCGCGACCGCCCGCTCCCTTCGCCGGATCGACCTCGCTTGCCAATATCGGAATCCCCTCGACATATTCCGGGCAAGGCGGCCCCCGAAAAGAACGCGGGCCGTTTTCTCTCTTGTCCCTCTCGGAAGAAACGCTCTTTTGGCTCGGCGTTCTCTTTCTTTTCCTTTCCGAAGCGGTCATTTTTTGGGGCGGGGCGATGCGAGCCTACATCTCCGGCTGGGCTCCGGTTTCCAACATGTTCGAAACGCTCGTGCTTATGGCCTTTTCAGCGGCTTGCCTGGGACTCTGGTTTTCCTTGCAGCCGCTTCTCGGGCCGCCGCTCGGTCGGGCTTGGAACCTGACCGCTTTCCCTTGGCGGTTTTTGCGAAAATCCGCTTCGGCAAATGCGGGCGGCGCGGCAACAAACGCCGCATCTTCCGCCCCCGGCGAACCGGCCGCCCCGCCGGCCCCTTCGTTGGCCGAGTTGTACGGGGAAATGCCGGGAATGCTTCCTTCCGGCGCCGGGTACACGACCGTCCCATCCCCGGCTGGAAATGCCGGTCCCTCTCCCGGGGAAACGGCGGTTCGGATCGTCGTTCCTGTTTTGCGGATCGGGCTGATGCTTTTGACGTTTTGGGGAGTGATCGTCGCTTCCTATCACGAATCCTCCGACGAAACGGGGATCGCCGGGGCCGTCGTTCATTCCTTTGCAATGACCGATCCGATCGATTGGACCGTCGTCGCGGCTTCCCTTCTCGCGATCGTCTGGTTCGTGCCGCGATTCCTTTTGGCCCTCGTCCTGTTTCCGTTGGCCTTCTTTTTCCCGAAACGGTTCCGCGAAGCCGCCGAAGAGGAGACCGAAGATTCGACGCCGGGCAAAACCCGCAAACGGATGTTGCGGCGCAAGGTGTTCGTGCTCTTCGGGGCGCTCGTCGTCCTGATTGCCGGGATCGTAACGACGGTCAATCCGACCGATTTCAACCCGAACATCCGGCCGCTCGCGGCCGTTCTGCGGAGCAATTTTTGGCTGGCCGTGCATGTGATCGCGATTATGGTCAGTTACGCCGCCGGAGTGATCGCCTGGTTGTTGGCGCTCACTTCGCTCGGAGTTCATATTTTCGGCCGATACCGCCGGGTCGAGCAATCCCCCAAAAAGATCATCGTTCTTTCCCCGGCCTATTGCGAAGCGCTGACCCCTTACATCCGCAAAATGGTCAACGCCGCGATTTGGCTCTTGATGCTCGGCACGATTCTCGGGGCGCGTTGGGCCGATTATTCCTGGGGACGATTTTGGAGCTGGGACGTCAAAGAGGTTTGGGCGCTGGTTACGCTCTTGATTTTCCTGACCGCCGTACACGGTCGGATCGCCCGGTTGTACGGAGATTTCGGCGTCTTGATCGGGACGGTTTTCGGGGCGATCGCGATCGGTATGACCTGGTACGGCTTCAACTTCGTTTTCAGCACCGGCCGACACGCCTATGCGGCAAGCGATTCGCATTGGGCGGCGAATATTCTGGTCGGTTTTATCGTCCTCAACCTTCTCTGGGCCTCGGTCGCCGTTTTGCGATATTGGTCCGAGAAAAGCAACCGCTCCTCCGCTTAATCAAGACAACACAACGAACCGACGAGCACATTACGAGCCGGGACCTGCGGTCCCGGTTTCGTTCACAACGAGAAAAGACGACAATTCAAAATGAGTAACCGTTCGCGGCCTTGGTCTCGGAATCACGAACAGGCCTCGTTTTCGAACAAAAGCCGGAAAGGAGCCGTACTCGGCGCATTGACGGTGTGTTGGGGTTCAAGGCCGACCGGCGTTCAAACTCAACACACCGTCAATGCGCTGCGCTCCTTTCCGGCTTTTGTTCCCGAATGCAGGCTGGAAGCCCGCGGTCCGTAAGTTCGTGAACGCTTACCAAAATGAGATACAAATTGGGGGCACAGCCCCCGGCTCGTGTTGCCGCGCCAATCCAACAAAAATCAACGATATGAAAAAAAATCATCAAACCTCCCGACGTGATTTTCTCAAGACCGGTACTCTGGTTCTCGGAACCCTTGCCGCTCCGATGGTCGTCCCCTCCCGGCTGTTCGGGCAACAAGCTCCGAGCAACCTCATTCGCGTCGGGCAGCTCGGCTGCGGTCGAATCGGCCGGAGTTCCGAAGTGCCCGGCTGCCTGCGAAACGCCGACCTCTGCCGGATCGTCGCCGTTTGCGATCTCGACGCGATCCGGTTGAACGATGCCAAAAAATCGCTCGACGCCCATTACGCCCGGCTGCTGCAAAACGACGGGTACGGCGAAACCAAAGCCTACCGCGATTGCGAAGAGATGCTGCGGGAAAAGGATATCGACGCCGTCTGCATCAGCACGCCCGACCATTGGCATGCCCAGCAAGCGATTGAAGCCGCAGCGGCCGGAAAGGCGATTTACCTCCAAAAACCGGCCTCGCTCACGATTCAGGAAGGCCGGCAAATGGTCGCGGCCGTCCGGAAATCGGGCGTCATTTTCCAACTCGGCAGTCAACAGCGGAGCGAGCCGCAATTTCGTCTCGCCTGCGAAGCGGTTCGCAACGGACGGCTCGGAAAAATCAAGGAAGTGCACATCGGCCTGCCGACCGACCCCTCCGGCGGGAAAACCGAAAAAATGCCGATCCCGGCCAACCTCGATTACGACCGTTGGCTCGGTTCGACGCCGCTGGTCTACTACACGGAAGACCGCGTTCACCCCCAGGGGAAAGACGGCAAGCCGGATTTCGGCCGGCCGGGCTGGTTGCGTTGCGAACAGTTCGGTGCCGGGATGATCACCGGCTGGGGAACACATCATGTCGACATCGCCCATTGGGGGATGGGGATCGAATACGACCCGATTACGGAGGAACCGACGTCTTCGAACGCGGCCGCCCCTGCGAAAAAGCATCCTTACACCGGGCCGGTTGAAATCACCGCTCATGCGGAATTCCCGAAACCGGGTTCCGGCCTTTGGGACGTGCACGGCTCTTACGAAATCGCCGCAAAATATGCCGACGGGGCGGTGATGTACATCAGCGACAAGAAGCCGAACGGCGTCAAGTTCGTCGGCGAAAATGGTTGGCTTTGGGTTACCCGCGGCGGTTTCGTGCCGGGGTCGAACGATCCGAAGCAGATCGAAACGAACCGGAAAACGATCGACGCGTCCGACCCGGCGGTTTTAACGGCGGCGTTCGGACCGAACGACATCCGCCTGCACGCTTCGCCGCGCAACGATCATCACCGCGATTGGCTCGTCAGCATCAAAGAGCGAACCGCCCCGGTCGCCCCGGTCGAGGCGGGACACCGGGGGTGTTACACTTGCCTGCTTTCCCATATCGGCATGCGACTCGGACGGACGATCCGTTTGGACCCGGAATGGGAACGGATTGAAAACGACCCGGAAGCGGCCGCGATGTTTTCGCGGGAACAGCGGGCTCCCTACGGAACCCTCGCGGCGCTGAAGCGATTGGGATAGAGCAACGACGCAACGCGGAATGAGGCGTTTTCCGTCAGCATCATAAAAGTCAAGAGCATACGAGCCGGAACCTGCGGTCCCGACGGCATTGCCTCGCGAGATAAGATCATCAACTCATAGGGAAATGCATGGTCCCCAAACTCGTGTTGCGTGTCATTCGTCTTCGTAATCGACGTTGGCGATCATTTTGAGAAACCGCCCCATATCCGGACAACGGGCTTTGACATCCGGTTGGATGCAGGAATGTATCGCCTTGGCGAGATTCTTGTTGATGTCCGGACGGTACTCTTCGATCGGTGTGAACGGCTGGTCGTGGGTCATCGCCGCGAGCCCGCTTTCCCCACGCGGCCAGGGAAGTTCCCGGCAGCACAATTCGTAAATGGTGACCCCGAACGCGAACACGTCGAGCCGGATGTCCGTCGGTTTTCGCCGTACCAGTTCCGGGGCCATATAATTCGGCGTTCCCGTCCGGTTGCCCGGATCAGTGAACGGCGGTTTCGCGGGAAGAGAAAGACCGAAATCGGTCAGTTTCAAGATGTTGGCATCTCCCGTAAATAGCAGGTTACGCGGGCAAATGTCCCGGTGTATGAATCCTTTTTCGTGAACCGCCTTGAGCGCTTCGGCGATCTGCCGGATATAGATCATTCTCGCTCCGGCCATTAAATCCTGCTTGACCAACAGGACGTTGTTGAGACCGGTCCCTTCGAGATATTCCATCACCAGGAAGTGTTCTCCTTCGGTCGTCGTCCCCTGTTCCATGGTCCGAACGATATAGGGATGATCGAATTGGACGGCGATTTCCCCTTCACTCGGTTTATACACACCTTTGATCCCCCGAAACCGCGCCTCGACTTCCTGTTGTTTGTTCTTGTCGAGAATTTTCAGGGCGACGATCTCCCCGGTTTTGCGGTCCTTGGCCTTATAGACCTTCGACATCGTCCCGGATATGGCCGATTGCAGGAGTTCGAAGCGATTCTTGTAATTAACCCGTTTCGGACCGAATAAATTATCGAAGAAACCCATTGTCGAGAAAAAGAGTAAGAGGATCCGCCGAAAAACAGAAAGCGGGCTTTGGGAATGTAAAGCGTTGCGCCTTACCAAGGTCAATTTCGTGAATTGGACCGCTTCGCCGAGCGGCGCAGACGCCGGTGCCCTTAGGGAGTACCCAATATACCCGATTTCAGGGTCCGACGGCAAGAGCATAGGCGGTCGCATGGGAAGAACAGTGGGAAATCGAGATCAGGATTTCCGTGATGCCGAGCTGTTCGGCGGCGGCCTTTGCTCCCCCGGAAAGATGAACGACCGGTCGACCGCCGGTTTCGTTGAGAATCTCGACGTCTTTCCAGGAGATGCCGCCGATCCAACCGGTTCCGATCGCCTTGAGAACGGCCTCTTTCGCGGCCCAACGTCCGGTAAAATGCAAGGCGGCCTGTTTTCGGGAAGAGCAATACCCGATTTCCGATTCCGTAAAGACATGATCGAGAAAATGCGACCCGTGCTCGCTGATCATTCTCTCGATACGAGGACACTCCGTGATATCCGTACCTATCCCAAAAATTTGCATAAACCCTTCTCAGGATGTCGGGGCCAAGGTCGGGTTTTTCGCTCTTTTGGCTTCCGATTCTTTAATCGCGTCGTACACTTCCTTGCGATGAACGGGGACGTCCTTGGGCGCTTCGATTCCCAGCCGCACTTTATCTCCGCGGACTTCGACGACAACGATGGTGATCGAGTCGTTGATCACGATACTTTCATTTTTTTTCCTCGAAAGTACTAACATGTTATTATCCTTCTTTCTCGCAAAATCGCACGATCATCCGTTCGTTGGCGCTTCTACTGCAGCCTCGTTGGGCTGCTACCGTACTGAAGACGGGAATTCTAAACCGGTTTGAGTATCCCACTTCGATTTTTGGACTCCGTAAAACTCCACTCTAAGGGATATTGCCTTTAAATTTCGCTCTTGTCAAATAGATTGTTGCCGAAATCGCTGGAGTTGTTTGGAATCGCCGCCGAAAATGCCGATTATTCTGGAAATGGCGTTATGTACCATAAATAAACATACATCTCTCGGTAGGGAAACATTGCGTTTACCCGATTTCCCCTTGACCTCTGCTACAATATTATACGTTTCGAGAATATGTCGGTACGAGATTTTTTTGTGAACTCGCTAAGAAAGTGTCTTCAAGGAGACGCAACGGCGATAACAGTTCGAAAAAGGGTAAAGAGCCGCAAGTGCAGCGCTGTGCAACTTGCGGACCTTGTACCGGGTTGGAAGCCGCCGAGTCCGGGCCGTGTACAAAGTCCGCAAGTTGCGTCGGAGTACCGACTCCACTTACGGCTCTTTTTTTTCGCCTCAAAAACAAACGAGAAGATTCGAAATAACGTTGAGCCGAGCGGCGCAGACGCCGGTGTTATTTTTGTCTCATTCGAAGACGAGATAACCGAATCCCTCGGTCAGGTTGTCGGAATTTTCGGCGTTCCAACATTCGATGCCGACACCGGGCACGATTCGTCGCAACCCGATACACCAGACGTCCTGCGACTTCGGGAAGGTTTCGCTCAACGATTCGAGCGGGATCGCCGCCTCGATCAGCCAATGCTCCGCATCCTCCTCTCTCGCGACGAACCAGGCGGGGTTCCAGTTTTTGTCCCCCCAACATTCGTCGCTGACCCAGCCGCGATAATCCAACGTCAGTTTGTAGTACGTTCCATAATCCCGGTCGATATCGATCAGAATCTCGACACGGTCCTCCTTGCTCAAATCGGGGTCGCGCGGTCGCGGGGCCTGGTCGACCGGGCCGTAAGCGAAACCGTCCGCTTTGCGGCAGCGCAGCCCGATGTACAAGCATTGTCGATCGTACAGGAACATCGTTTGCGTACCGAACGTCTGCGAGCGAAGGCGATTTTGTTCCGCTTTTGTCGCTCCCGGATGAGTCCCGGAAGCCGTTTTGCCCGTAAGCGGTATGTTTTTCGAATGGTCCGTTGAAACCGATGCCAATGTAATTTCGCCGGTCGAATTCGGTTGCGAGCCGGCGAGCAAATCGCCTGGGCCGCGATCCGCCTTGAGCTTTTGCGGGGTCAAAGGAAAGATTGACGCCGCATACCAGGTTTTTTTGTCGAGCATATCGTCGAAATGTCCGTCCAGATAGGGACGTTCTTTCGCGAAACCGGCAACGACATGCGGCAAGGGACATTCCCGATCTTCCGGCGGAAGCTGCGATTTATCGGGCGTCAAAAGCCAATATTCCGCTTTCGCCCGTCGCGCCCAGAGCTCTTCCCCGGGGAACACCGACCGCGAAAAATAAAACTTTTTCGCTTCAGCGGAATAAGCTTCCCGCCGCTGGTTCGCGGCCAAAGCGAAGCGAACCTTCGGGTCGTTCGAAATTTCCGGGAAATACTGCGTCAACAAATCGGCGTAGGAGGGAAGCTGATTCTTTCGAAGCAGGTGTTGTTTGTCCGCACCGGAAAGATTTCGCCCGTCGGCTCCCATTCGACTGCTCCGCTGCTTGTCGGCGCCGCCGTTCGGGTCCGTTTGCGAAACGGTGGTGATCACCGAAGCCAACTCTTCGTTATTGGAAAGCTGGTTTTCCCTCGCGAGCCGCCAAAGTGTTTCCTCGCCCGAATAAAACCGGATCAGCCAAACATAGGCTTTGGCCGTAAGGGTATGCTGGGGATACGATTCGATCATGCTTTTGAACGTTTCTTCCGCCGATTCCCAATCGCCGTTGACCCAATACCGCCGCCCCATCTCCCAGAGAATTTGGGCTCCGGCATCCGCGTCGAGGTTGCGGACGAATTCCCGGGAACCGGACGCGAAATTAACATTCGAGCGGGTTTTGCCCGTCGGAGTCGTTTCGTTCGCGAGTTTTTCCAACAGGCCGAGGGCTTGATTACGTCGCACCATCCGTTGGCGAACGGTTTCATATTCTTCGACCGCGGTTCCCATCGGAACTCGGCGAGCCTCGCCGCCCGGCTTGAGAACGATTCCGCTCATCAGGTCGTTTCGACCGCTGCTTGCCGTTTGAAAACGATTGACAATCGCTCGGAAACCGACCGAAACGACTCGGTCCGACCGCTCCGGTTCGATCAGCCCGCGGGCGAGAAACGACATCTCGTCGATCGGCCGGCCGATCCGAACGGCCAGGTCGTTTGATTTGATGTTAACCTCTCCCGAACGAACGTTCTCCAGCTTCAAATAATATTTGTCGACCCCCCAAGGCTCGAGCCCGGCCTCGGTCAGCTGCTCCGGAAAAATCGTCGGATCGGCCGCCGCCCGAACCGCTTCCTGCAACTCGGCGGAAAGAAACCGACGGGCGGCATCTTCCGATGCCCCAGGATCGGCCGAAACAAGCAGATTCGGTTTCCAAATCCGGATCATCTTAACGAGATTTTGTCGAAACCGCCGCAACCCTTGACCGTCGTTTTCTTTTTCGAGCCGTTCGATGATTTTTTCGATCGGCATGTTCAATTCGCTTTTTTCCAACGGGAAGCCCCAGCTTGGCGAGCATCCGCTCCCTCCGCAGCGGACGACGGCTTCGTGTACCCGATCCCGTCGGGGCAGCCCGCCTTCTTCTCGAGCGTGATCTTCCGATTGCAGCGGCAGTTCGACCGCTCCCAGATATCCGGATTCGGCGCAGAGTTGAACGAGCATTTCGAACGGAATGTCTTCTTCTTTCGCGAAAACCCCCAGCAAGGCGACACGGCTTCCCCCGCGCTGCTGCACGTTCCAACTCCGACCGCCGTCCCGAGTTGCGAGAATCGTTCCCAAATCGCCGACCGCGAAACCGGTTTGCGGGTCGAGAAAGCGAACCGCGCGAATCGGGACGGTCGTTCCGGTCGGTGCCCGTTCCCAAGTCCGACCGGCATCATGAGAATGAAAAATGTATGTCCCCGGCGAACCGGCGATCCAAACGTCGTTCCCCCGGCCGAAAACGGCGTTGAAATCGAACAACGGCATCGTCTCTTCCGGCACTTTGCCCGAGACGGTTTGCCAATGTTCGCCGGAATCGTTCGTGCCCAAAATCAGCCCGCCGTCGCCGACCAACCAACCGTTGAACGGCAGTCCGTTTTGCGGCGGGAAAAAATCGAAGCCTTTCGGTTTTCGGATGCCTGTCGAAAACGGCATTCTGCCGATTTTCGCCCCGGGTATCCCGCGAACGAATTGCAGCGAACCGTTTTGACCGATCCCGATGCCGTTCCCTTCGTCGAAAAACCGCAGCTCGTCCCAACCTTCGTTTTTTTTGCCCCGGACCGCTTCCCATTCCCGGCCCGCGTTTTTGGTTCGAAACAATCCGGACGGAGCCGATTCCGAGGAGCAACCGGCCGCCCAGCCGTTGGAGCGATCGGTCAACTGAACTTTGTAAAGCGGCGGCAAGGCGGCCGGAATTCGGAACCAGCTTTTTCCGCCGTCTTGGGTTCTGAGGACGACGCCGTCGCCGGTTTGGGTAAACGTCCGGGCAAAACCTCCGACGATGATCCCGTTGTTTTCGTCGACGAAACAGACGCTTCGCAAAGGGCAATCGACGGTACTTTCCTGAAGTGCCCAACTTTGCCCCCCGTCGGCTGTTCGCCAAATCGTTCCGTGATCGCCGACGGCCCAACCGTTCGGACCGAAAAAGCACAGATCGTACAGACGGGCATCCGCTTTCAGTTCCCGGTGTAATTGGAATCCCATTTTTTCCGGCAGGAAATCAACCTTCTCCTGGTTGAATCCGACCTGTCGAATCCCTGCATCCCCGGCAGCGGAGGGACCGGCCGCTTGAGAAATGTTTTCGTTTTCGAAAGATGTCGGTTTCATTTCAAACGATTCGTCCTCGAAATTTGGGTCGCGAAATCGAAAATTGTTCGGCGGCACGAAACCTTTGGGGCTGTTTTCCGCAGGCGGAGCCGACGCGATGAACGCGTTCGGCGGCCCCGAAAAAACATCCGCGTCCCCTCTTGCCGTATCGCCGGACGCTCGTTGCGGATCTTGCGATCTTTCTTTCAACCTCTTTGCCGCTTTCGGGTTCGATTCTTTGTACGCTTCGATCAGAGTTTGCAACCTCGAATTTTGAGCATGGGCAAAATCAAGGCATCCTCCCATCAGGAATAACATGCAACTTAAGAAAACAGATATTCTCTTCATACTATCGTACAAAAATAAAAAACGTGCTTGCGGACCGGTTCCAACCGGAACAGTACAAAATCCTCGAAACGCAATCAACGCCAAAAATCGGAGTTTTTTACGTTTGCAACCGGATTTCATTCTTTTTCTTATTGCATTAACACCATTTATTTTTTAGAATCGAAAGTGTCTGATCGCATCGGCCACTTGTTAAATGGGTCAATATTCAAAACACGGGGAAATCTCTAAAAATGCTCCGGAAAAAAAAGTCCTTTCCAATGATCTCATCTTTCGCCTCAGTGTCGCATTATCGATTCGTTGGGACGCTTCTGCTCTTGAGCTTCGGCGTCGCGTCCGTTTTTTTCGGCGTTTCGGTTTCGGCGCAGCAAACCTATCCCGGTTGGAGAATGACCGAAAAAGCGGAACAGGAGGCCAAAAACGCGAAGACCGTTTCCAACGCCCTCCAAGCCGGGACGCTCGATACGCAGTTGTTCGAGCCCTATTTCAAAACCTATTACTTTCATCGTTGGACGCAACCGAAAAACATCGACAATCTGAGCACTTACGTCCGCAAGGACTTTTTGGCGACCGACCTCGATAAGGCGACCGGTCCGGCGCGGGAATACCTTCTCAAAACCTCGCTCCAGGCTTTGGAAAAAATGCGAAGCAATCCCGCGGTTTCCCCTTCCGCCCGATATAACGCCGTACTCGCTCTCGGCCTGCTGTATGATGATTCCGGTAAAACGAAGCTCTACGCTCCGGCCTTGCCGATCCTGATCGACGAATTCAACAACCCGGCTGCGTCTCAGGCCAACCAACTGGGCGCTTTGATCGGAATCGTCCGTTATGCCCAGCTCGGAATCGAGGATCAAGCGTTGCGGGAAAACGTCGTTCCCGGACTTCTGGAAAAAGTCGTTTTGGAAAAGAAACCTCCGAAAGACAGAACCGAAGACGTCCATAACCTGTTTTTTCGTGTCCGGGCCTTGGAAGGATTGGCGGGGCTTTGCCGAACCGTCGGACCGAAGAAGGAATTCGTCGATCTCTTTTTGACCTTGATCCTGGACGGCGAAGAGCCGGACGAACTGCGGTATTTGGCCGCAAAAGCGTTGGCGGAAATCAACTACGCGGCCGCCGCCGAAGCGGGCACGAATTTGAGTGTCGACCAAATCGCCGGTGCAATCATCAAACTGGCTCAATATGCCTGCGACGGCGAGCAGAAATTTATCGACGAGTTGCGCCGCTCCGAACAGGTCAAATCATCTTCCGGGGCGAAGCAACTCACAACCGGCACAAAGTCGGGTTCGGCGAACGACAGCAAGCTTGAACAGAGCATCACCCGCAACAAATTCGCGTTCGGCTCCATTCAAGAAGCGATCAAAGGGTTCGGGGCGATTCGAAGCGAAACCAATCTTTTGACGGCGTTGAACAAAGCCGGAACGCCGGAATCCAAGAGGGACGCCGTTGTGTTGGAAAAAATGCTGAAGCTGATCGATGAGCATTTTCGATACCTGAACAACGGCCCGGGTGCCGCCGATGATAAAAAATCGAGTTCTTCGAGAAGCGGATCGGGGCGGACTTCGGCCGGACCCAAGACCTACAAAGTGACAATAGAGAATATTACCAACGGTCTGATCGATTTGGCGGTCAAAATCGACGAACTTTTGGAAGAAACATCTCTTCCCGATGAGAACCAGCAACCGAAACAAGCGGAGCAAACGGAAGAAACAGCCGAACCCGCCGACCAAGGCGCGGATGTCGACTTTTAGTTGACATACCGTAGCCGGTATGGGCGGGGACCTGCCGTCCAGGCAAAATGGGCTTCGCCCTCCGTCAAACCGCGGCCTCGTTGGGCCGCTGCCGTACTGAAGACGGAAATTTTAAATTGGCTTGAGTATATCCGGCTTTCGGAGCATGCAATAATACAGAATCAAGGATGATGAAATGACACGACCTGCAGGAAGCGGGCTCTATCGGAATGTTTTGGCGGGAGCAATCGGCCTGTCGCTTTTCGCGGCCGGCTGTTCTTCCCCGGCAATTTCGGTTCCCGGAACCCGGACGGTCGGGGATTGGCTCGCTCCCGACCCTCAAATTCCCCCTCCGCAGGAACAGGCCTCCTCTCGAAAGCCGAAGCCGTCTCCGGCTGTGTCTTCGAAAACAACTCCGGCAAAATCAGGTGATTCCCCAAACAAACCAAACAAGCCGAAAGATAAAGAGACTCTGCCGGAAACGGACGACGGCCTGACCCGATTACAGGAAATTCTCTCGCAAGATCAATGGTCGGTCAATTTGGAATTGAAAAACTGGCTTGAAAAGCAGGCCGAATTGGGGGCGATTCCCTCGAAAAATTCCCTGGTCCTAAGTCCGAACCAGCCGGGCCGGTCGAAGAAAACGAATATTTACGACGAGCTCAATCGCAAAGCCGGATCGAAAATCCGATCGGGCAACTATATGACCCGGGACAAAGAGGCCGCCGATCTGGGACCGATCTCGCTCAATCGCTGGTACCATGGGGCGATCGAATCGGAAACCTTTCGACCGGACAGGGAAAACGTCAAATATCTCACGGCCCAAATCTTGCTTGAAAGCCCGGAACGATCGGTCCTTTCGACGAATGCCGCGATTTTGCTCGCCCGACTCGGCGTCGAAAAGGCGAAACCGTTCCTTCTCGAAGCCGTCGAAAGCGAAAACCTCTCGATCCCGATCCGCGGCGCGGCCGCCGAATCTTTCGCTTCGCTCCAGGCAACCACGAACGAAGAACTGCTTCGGTTAATTGAGCGGTATGCGGAAAGGCTCACGCCCCCGGAACCGGGAACAGAGCAACAGATCCAATTCCAACCGGGAACGCCCGATCTCGTGATCGAACTGCTGCAATCTCTTTCCGAACGAATGCAGCCGAACGAAGCCGCTTGCTTTGCGGAAGCGCTCCGAAGCCGGGATTCCGCGGTCCGTTTGTGTGCCGTTACGATTTGGCGCGATCACCCGCCCCGTCCCGATGCGCAAACGGCTCTCGCCCCAACTTGTCCCGAAATGCTGACGCGGTTGGTTTCCGACCCGACCGATGAGCGAATCCGGATCGCGGCCCTGATCGCCCTCGCCCGTTGGCAGCACCCGATGTGCGAGCGTTATCTCCGGGACGGCATCAGCGATGCCCGCCTCAAGGTCCGTCTCGGGGCGATCGACGCGCTCGGGATCGCCGGAGGGCCGGATTCGGTCGTTGCCTTGCGGGAAATGATGCACGATCCGTCCCCGCTCGTCCGCGGTCGGGTTGCCGCCTCACTCCGAACCTTGGGAAAAAAAGAGGAATTGTTCCAATTCGCGGACGACAAAGCCGTCGAAGTCCGCAACGAGGTCGCGAAAGGACTTGAAGATTCGAGCGATCCGCGAACGCGACAACTGGTCCCCAAGATGCTCGAAGATCAAAGTGCCCGCGTCCAAAAAAGTACGATCGAATCCCTCCAAAATTGGCCGCTCGACCTTTCCGCCTCAATCCTGCTCGAAGAAATGGGGAGCACGTCGCTTTCGAAGCGGGAGACGGCGACAACCGTCCTCGCCCGGGTCTGGCCGGCGGCCGCCTCGTTCGATTACGGTGATCGACGCACTGAAATCCGGTTCGCCTCGCTTCAAAATCTCAAGGCTCGCTTCGCGGAAGATTATCCGGATTATGACTTGCCGAAAGATCGTTCCGGCGACCGGTCGAACGCCGCAACCGCTTCGAACCGCAGGGAGCTGGATCGGCTCTCGCTCGAAAAAGGGCGTCGGGCCGTCGCGATTTTAACCGAGGAAATGGCGACCCGGGACGAAAGGGCGGCCGCGATCAAGCAACTCACCGCCCTCGGGGAGAAACTCGCTTTGGTCGTCGAGTATTTGCAATTCAACGAAAACCGGCTCATCCCGGAAGAAATTTACCAAACCGTTTTGCCGCAAGCCGATCCGATTTTTCTGGCCTTGCAAGAATGTGAGCTTGGTACGATCCCGGAACGGCGAGCGGCGGCGGGAGAGATCGCGAATGCGGCGAAACAGGCTTCGCTCGGACCGCTCGCGGCCAAGCGGCTTTACAATCTCGGGATTCGCGAAACGGATACCTTGACCCTGGTTTCGATGTTGCAAGCCTTTGAGCTTTCTCCGGGAGAAATCGCGGACCAATTCGCGATCTTCCAACTCGAAAACGTGGTCCCCGAAGTCCGGCGGCGGGCTTGCGGGATTCTGGGCCGTTCGGACGATGTGAGCGTCGCCGAATACCTGCTCCCCAAACTCACAGATCGAACGCCCGAGATCGTCCGAAGTGCTCTTGAGGCGATCGGTTCCCTGGGAACGCTCGAAGAGAACGAGCAGATCGACCCGGCCCTCGTTTCGGCGGCGGTTCGGCCGATACTCATGCGATCGGAAGTGCATCTGCAAATCGCGGCCGGGCTTGCGCTTTGCGGATGGGATGATCCGGCCGGTCGGGAGGCGTTGGAGCGACTCATTTTGTCGCAGGACGATAAAACCCGACTCGCCGTCGCCCAGTCGCTGGGACAAATCGACGATCCGGCCCTCGCGCCGCTGCTGATCCCGCTGTTGGACGCGGACAACGGCAGTCTCCGGCACGCGGCCCTGCGTTCGTTGCCCAAGGTTGTCGGATCGGATTACGGCAATCCGACCAACAAGGTTTCGCTCCCGATTTCGGAGCGAATCGCCAATTGGAAACGCTGGAGCAAAGGGAGCAGCCGGCTTTATTGAGTTCCCAGGACGATTGCAAAGTCGAAATTTTAGAAGAAATATCGAATCGGGCAGCAGCCAGAAGCGTCAGCGCCCGGTTTTCAATGCGGAAATTCGGGACCAACCCGGCGCTGACGCTTCGGGCTGCTGTTTGCCGCGCTCGACTTTGCAATCCTCGTGGTCAAGAGCGGGAACAGCTTTGAAAACGCAATTTGCCAAGCCGCCAATATCCCCCTTGCTCTGACGCTTGGGCGAGTGCAAACGAAAACGTGAAAACTCGAATTATCAAACCCAAAGTGTCAAGTTGCAAGGTTGGCGGCAAACCGAAGAAGGCAAAAAGAGTGCCTTCGGTTTGCTTTTTTGCCTTTCAAAAGGTCTTTTTCCGGTTTTTATAGAGCAAAAGACATGTAGTTTGCTGTATTTTTTACATTCTTCCCAAAAAACACGGATAATTTTCGTTTATCAACTTGAGTTGGCAACGATGCGGTGTATATTAGTAATTGTAAACGCCGATATGCGTGTTTTCTTTTTGCTGTATTTGTTTTTTCTCAAATGTTTTTGAGGAGAGAGCAATGAAATGGTTAAGAAAAACAACGACTTCTCTTTTGAATGATCCTTTTACGGACACGGTCCCCTATTTTTAGCTGCAATTGAATCAAAGTGTTCAAGCCGGTTGAAATCTCTTATGAGAAACGGCAGCGGATGAACGAATCCGCGGATTTGCAGAGTGTGAGCTTCTTCTCGTCTGATGGTTGTCCCCCTTGGAGGCTACGGTATCACTGACGATTTTGGATCATTTTTGCTCGCTTTGATTTAGCGGAATTTTGATCGCCTTGTCCGTACAAAAATCGAATATGAAAATCGCAACGTTTGAAGCGGCACACGAATTATTTGAAATGGTCAAAATATTAAAAACTTTTGTTATTTTGGAGGTGTAAGGCCAGTCAAAAACCTCTCCTGTGAGCATCGGGCTCCGGAGAACGATCAAAATCAATCAAGTCAGTCAAATCAATCCACAAAAAGGTTCTGCGAAAGGAGATAAGGGGTTATGTCTCGCGGATATAAAAACCTATTGTTAAAGGAGTTGAGAGATCAGCAGGTTCGGTATGCGCCTCGGGAAAAGAAACTCGAGCAATTGGAACGCGCCGAACGGTTATTCTTTGAAATCGATACTTCCCGACAGTATTCCTACAAGTACGTCTGTTTTCGGATTACGGATTACAAACCGGAAATGCACGCCAGTCAGATCATCAGCGGCGAAGATGCCAAGCATGATATTTCCCTTTTCGTCGAAGACATGTCGAATTCGATCGTATTGCCGATCGAATCGACCGAAGAAACCGTTTGGACGATCGAACAGTTGAGCGAACGGTTTCATGTTTCGACCAAAACCATTTCCCGTTGGCGTAAGCTGGGACTCCTGGGCCGTCGCTTTCTTACGGACGGCAAAAAACGAATCGGGTTCCTCAACACTTCCGTCGAACTTTTCATTCAAAGCGATCCGGAAAGAATCAAACGGGGAGAGCAATTCAGCCAACTGACGGAAAAAGAACGCAAGGCGATCATTCTCCGGGCGAGGGAATTGTCGAACACGGGAGGTAGCCCGACCGAAATCGCGAAACGCCTTTCCGAGCATACGGGTCGAAGCGTCGAAACGATCCGTTACACGCTCAAGGCGTTCGATGAGAGTAATACGGAAACGGCGCTTTTCCCGAACCGTAACAGTCCCCTTCGCGACGAAATCAAGCGGCGAATCTATCAGGATTTTCGCCGCGACGAAAAAATCGAGGATCTGGCCGAAAAATACAACCGGACCAAGGGGAGCATTTATCGGATCATCGGTCAATTTCGAGCGCGACGGATCATGGAATTGCCGCTGGACTATATCGACAGCCCGGATTTCGCGAAGGCGAAAATCGCCCGCAAGGAATCCGCGTATTTGAAGTCGATTACAAGATCGCCGGGCAAAAAAACCGCCGCCCGACGCCGAAACGCAAAGAATGTCGGAGAGTCGAACCCTCAAGCCGGATTTTCTCCGGAAACCGTCGATTCCAACGTTTTTCAGGAAACGGTTGAAACTCCTTCTTCTGATTCCCTCCCCCCCTACCTGGCCAAATTGTATGAAGTTCCGCTCTTGACCGCGGAACAGGAAACTCATCTTTTCCGAAAGATGAATTACCTGAAATACAAAGCGAGCCTATTACGGAAACGCCTTTCGGAAGAAAAGCCGAAGGCCCGGCTGATGTCTCAAATCGAAACCCTTTACGATCTGGCCGTCGCGACGAAAAACGAAATCATCTCGGCGAACCTCCGTTTGGTCGTTTCAATCGCGAAAAAACATGTCGGTCCCTTCGTCAATTTTTTCGAACTCGTGAGCGACGGCAATCTCTCGCTGATCAAAGCGGTCGAAAAATTCGATTACATGCGGGGAAACAAGTTCAGCACTTATGCGACCTGGGCGGTGATGCGGAACTTCGCACGAACGATCCCGGACGAAAAAAAATACAGAGACCGCTTTCATCCGAGCGAAAACGAAATTTTCGAATCGACGGAGGATTTTCGTTCCCTCGGAGGGCTTGAGGAAAAGATTCAATCGGAACGGGTGCATCTCGTCGATCGGCTTCTCGAAGAACTTTCCGACCGGGAGCAGGAAATCATCATGAGTCGCTACGGGCTGGGCAACGAACAGTCCCCGAGAACCTTGCGACAAATCGGCGCGGAAATGGACGTGACCAAAGAGCGTGTTCGTCAAATCGAGATTCGCGCCCTCGCCAAATTACGCAAAGTCGCGCAAGAAGAGCACCTGGAAATCCCGGAGGGGTAGTATTTTTGTGCCTGCCGTTTTAGAATAGGTATTGCCCCGTCGTTCCGCGATCTCCAAGGGGCCGGAGGAAACCGCAACCTCCGGCCCCTTGGTTTGCGCGTGAACGACAATCAAACGTTTCCCGATTTTCAATTATCCCCGGATCAATTGTTCAGCCCATGTATTTACGTTCACTTCTCAGTCTGTTGATGATCGTATTGTTCGTTTCTCCGGCGATCGGCCAATCCTCCGGGAATAAAGAGGAGGTCCAATTCAACGTGAAGCCGATCAATCCTTTTGGCGGCAAAAAAATCGAGGAAAAAGATAAGTCGGTCGAACGGGTCAACACGTTTCACGAACTGCTCAACAAAAAAGCCGAGGCTCCCACCAAAAAAACCGCTCCCTTGGAGAACGCGAGAAGCCTTCTCCTGAAGGAATTGGAAAGCGAAACGGAAGGGATTAACCCTTTTATCATCGCCGAATCGGAAAAGAAGGTGAAACCGAAATCGTCGATTCACAAAATTCAACGGATTTCTCAGGAAGAAATGACACGCTATTCGGGGAGCAACGCACTGCTTTCCGAATACGATGCCTCGCTCGCCAAAGGGCTCGCCGCCCTGTTGAAAAAATAGCGAAAACGTTCCAAATTGGTGCTATTGATTGCCTTTCTAAACGTGTATTGATGTCCGATTACCGATCCAAATTACTGGTCGCCAGTCCGGCCTTGGGCGACCCAAATTTCCGTCAAGCGGTCGTGCTGATCCTGCACGGTTCCGACGAGGAGACTTTCGGGCTCATCCTCAATCGGGAATCGGACAAACGAATTTCCGAAATCTGGGAAACGATTTTCGGTCATCCTTGCGAGGCCCGGCATCGTTTGTATGTCGGCGGGCCGGTCTTCGGACCGCTGATCGCGCTGCATACCGACAAGAGCCTCGCCGATGCGGAAGTTTTGCCGGGACTTTATTTCTCAACGCAAAAAGAGGCGATCGAGGCCCTGGTCGAAAACGAATACCAGCCTTTACGTTTATTCGTCGGCGGTTCCGGTTGGGGCCGAAATCAGCTTTCCGGCGAAATCGAACAGGGGGCCTGGTTCCTGCTCCCGGGCAGCATCGGTGATGTTTTCGAGGATCCGACGGAAATCTGGAAAAAAGCGCTCGTTCGTGCCGGTCGCGGTTTTCTCTCCTCGATGCTGCATCGAAAAGAGATCGACGAGGACCCGACCCTCAATTGAGGCAAGTGCCCGAAGCCTTTCGGAAGTATACCGGCGATGCTGTTGAAAACGGAGCATTGTTGCAAGCGCGGCGCGTCGGGACCGTAGGTCCCGGCTCGTTATTTTCTGTCTTCTTTCCTCTATCCTCTATCCTCTACTCATGCGACTTTCGACAGGTGTTCCCGGATTGGACGAACGACTCGGCGGCGGGCTGCTGCCTGGGACCATGACCGTGCTCGTCGGTTCTTCCGGAATCGGCAAAACACAAATGGGGATCCAATTCGCCAACGCCGGGCTGTCCCAGGAAGGGCGGCGCGGAATCCTTTTCGACATGCTGACCCGGGCCGATTCGCAGGGGCACGATCAATACGCGAAGAGGATTTGCAACTGGGAATTGCAAACGGAGGATTCCGAGCGGCGGTTCGAGGCGGACGGTTTTTTCGATCCCGGCCGGCCGCTCGGCGATTATTTCCGGGCGCTCGCGTACAAAGGCCGGCGGGTCAACAAGCGGGATTTGGATTTTGACGCTTGGCACGATTGGCAGGCGGAGCTTTCCAAACACCTGGACGCGACGATCGCGTACTTTTTCTCGCATTTCGTCCGGGGCGTGCGACGGTTCGTCGTCGACGGGATCGAGCCGGTCGAGCACCAGGGGGAGTCGATCCAATTCGAATTGTTCGAATACGTCTATCACCAAATCATCCGTAAGGATCCCGAATGGGTCGCCCGCGATCTGTTCCGACAGCACTATCGGGATCATGCCGCCGCGATCGAACGGCATCTGTACCCGAAAGATCAGGTCGGCTGCATGGTGCTGTACACCTCGCCGGAAACCTCGCTTGATGCGATGATCGAAAAGCCGCTCGACGAGGGGGATTTGCTCGCCGGAGCCAATACGATCATCTATATGGGCAAAATCCGAGACGGTATCAAATTCCGCCGGGCGATGTACGTTTCGAAGCATCGCGGGAGCATCTGCCCGGACGAAATCTTGCTTTACGAAATCGACGACGCCGGGTTGAAATTGGCCGAAATTTAGACAATACTACCGGTCTCCGGATCGGTCCCGGGAGACAATAGAGGGCGCATTTTCAAAGGCTCAACGACTCAAGGGCATGCATTACGATTTTTTTTCCCACAATCCGACCGTGCTGATCGTGGTGCTTCTCGCGATCGTCGCGATGCTGGGACTCACCGTTTGGCTCATCTACAAAAAATGCGGCCCTGGGTTTATCGTCATTTCCTGGGTTTTGTACCTCACGGTCCTCGCCGTCGGACTTGAGCGGGTCGTACACGAAGATCTCGCCCAACGCCAAACCTGGGAGCAATATCTTTGCAGCCTGACGAAGGCCTTCGCCAACGCGACGGAAAAACTGGGGCACGAGCGATTGCGACCCGGGCCGGATTTCGACCAAGCGGCTTACAATCGGATCATCGATTTGCATACGGTCTGGTGTCGCGATACGCAAATCATCGGCTACGTCTTTACCTTGCGTCTGGTCGGGCCGGAGCAGGTCGAATTTATTTGCAGTTGCCCGGTCGATATCAACAAAGACGGAAAAATCGAAGGTCCCCTGGAGGAGGGAGACCCGCCGTTCACTCCGTATATCGAGGACGGAGAGTATGCCTGGTATGATGTTTACGGCGAAGGGTTCGCGGGCAAAACCGCGATCGACCCGGACGTGCTCTCGGACGATTACGGTCGTTGGGTGACCGCCGTTTCGCCTCTGTACGACAGAGCCGGCCAAATCGACGCGATTCTCGGCGTTGATTTTCGCGTCGACGATTGGGAAGCCTATACCCGGCAGTTGGAAAACAAAACGCTCCTTTTGCTCGGATCGATCTGCATTCTCGTCCTTGTGGGCGTTTTCTTTTTCGCGATGCTGCAAAGTTCTCTCGCATCGTCCCGGGAGTTGAACGGGAGATTGATGATCGCCCAGGAAGCCGCGGAAGCCGCTTCTTCGGCCAAAAGCGAGTTCCTGGCCAACATGTCGCACGAAATCCGGACACCGATCAGCGGGGTGATCGGTCTTTCCGATCTGTTGATCGGAACCGAACTTGGCTCCAAGCAATACGAATACGCCCAGTTTATCAAATCTTCGGGGGAATCGCTCCTGTTTCTCATCAACGAAATTCTCGATTTCTCGAAAATCGAGGCGGGAAAATTGGATCTCGACATTGAAGATTTCGATCTTTTGACGATGGTCGAATCGGTTGTCGGTATCCTCGCTTCCCGGACGGAAGCGAAAAAATTGGAGCTTTGCACGTCGTTTTCCCGGGGCCTGCCGCGACGGGTTCGGGGCGATTCGGGCCGTATCCGCCAAATTCTTTTGAACCTCGCGGGCAATTCCGTCAAGTTTACGGAAACGGGAGGAATTTACATTCGGACGGCCGTCGAAGAGTTGCAGGACGAAAAGGTGGTGATTCGTTTTTCCGTAACCGACACGGGAATCGGTATTCCGCAGAATCAGATCGATCATCTTTTTCTCGCATTTTCGCAGGTCGATTCTTCCTCGGCGCGGGTGTACGGCGGAACAGGGCTCGGGCTCGCGATCTCCTTGAGGTTGGTTCATTTGATGGGAGGAGAAATCGGCGTCGAAAGCGAACCCGGCAAAGGCTCGACGTTTTGGTTCCGGCTCCCCTTGGGATGTGATCCCCAAGTGATCGGCTGCCTTCGGGATTCGGGATGGGCCGGGCCTGCAGCGGCCGAACCGGAAAACCTTCCCTCTGATTCCGTTTTACCGGTTTGCGTGCAGAAGAAAGCGGACCAATGCGAATTCGACAGCCCGTTTTGCGTCGGCGCCGGACACCGGGGGATGGGAAAAGGGTTCGACATCCGGGGAGTTCCCGTTTTGATTCTGGACGACAATCCCGTCCTATGCCAAGCCCTCGGCGATCAGTTGACCGCCTGGGGAATGTCGGTCGATTCGGCCTTGACGGTCGAAGAAGCCTGGGAAAAGATTTGCGCAGCCCGGGAAACGCGGTCTTTTCGACTGCTGTTTATCGAAAAGAATATCGACGGAAATCAGGAGAAGTCTTTCGAGCTGATCCAAAAACTTCGAGATACGGAAGAGCTGAAAACGCTGGGGATCATCCTGATTTTACCGCTCACGGAAAAAGCGGACGAAGAGTTTCTCCGGAAATTCGATTTGGACATTCTCGGCAAACCGATTTTCGCCTCGCCCCTGTTCGATACGATCATGCTGCGACTTTATCGGAAATGGGAAACCCATGGGGAGTCGGCGTTTCGTTCGGCGAACGAAGCGATTCGTCAAAAGCAGGAACTCCAAATCTCGCGGGAACGGGAAAAATGGCAGACGAAATTGACCGAAAACGTGCGTGTTCTCGTCGCGGAAGACAATCGGGTCAACCAGATCGTGATCAAGAACGTTCTCTCGGAAGCCGGCTTGGACTGCGAAGTCGTCGCCAACGGCCGGGAGGCGGTCGCGGCGGTCATGTCCGGAAAATTCGACCTTGTTTTAATGGACTGCCAAATGCCGGAAATCGACGGGTACGAGGCGACCGACCTGATTCGAAAATGGGAGCGGGACCAGAATCGTCCCCGCATTCCGATCATCGCCTTGACGGCGAACGCGGTCAAGGGGGACGAACAGAAATGCCTCGACGCGGGTATGGACGCCTATTGCAGCAAACCGATCGACCCCAAAACGGTGATTCATACCATTGAGTATTGGTACGACAAGTCGCATAAGATGGGGGTGTGAAGTGTCGCGCAAAAATTTTTGTAAGAGTTCATGCAAAATCCTGGAGCGCGGGCGTCCCGCCCGCACGGGGGGTGGTCGGACATTCCTTTGCATCGCCGAGATTCGCTTCGCGAAAGGCTCTTCCGGGCGGCGAAAGTTCGTCTCCTATCAGACAGCCCCTTGCAGGCGAGACGCCCGCGCTCCAACGGAATACCGTGAACGGTTACAAATTTTTGAACTGACTTTCCGTCATTCCCGCGCAGGCGGGAATCCAGAAATTACGGTTTCCCTCTGGACCCCCGCCTGCGCGGGGGTGACGGAAATTGATTCGCTTTGAAAAATTCGCATCCGATTTGGGAAAATTTTTTGCAAAGGCCGATAAAACACAAAAATCATGTCTCGATCGCTATATTATCTTGGTCCCGAGGAAACGTTTTCGGAGCAGGCGGCCCGGTTGCTCGGGCGGCGCAGCGGCGAAGCGTTCGCATTGCAACCGGTCAAAACGCTGCAGCAGGCGATCCGAGGGGCGATCGCGGGTGAGTCGCAAGGCGATTGTGCGGTGTTGCCTTACTACAATTTGTACGAAGGGCTGATTCAGGAAACGCTCGATCTGATTACCGAGCATCAGCTCGCGATTCTCGCGGCTCAGCGAGTTGCGATTCGTTTCGCCTTGGGTGGGTATCCGCAAGGCCAGCACTCGGAAGGCTCCGGCAAAAACGGCGATTCCGAAACCATTTTTTCGCATCCGAAAGCCTTGGCCCAATGTTCGGATTACCTCGGGAAGCATTTTCCCCAAGCGGAACAGCGAGAAACCGGCAGCACGGCGGCGGCCGTCGAACAGCTTACCGCTTCCCGCAACGGGTTGGCGATCGCTCGCGCCGAAGCGTTTGAAAAACGAGGCATCTCGATTCTCGCCGAGGACATCGGCAACCGGCAGTATGGGCGGGCGAACTACACGGAATTTCTGATGATCGGTCGTGCGAGCCGAACTTTTCCGGAGGCCGAACGGTATCGAACGATGGTCGCGATTATCCCGAATGTCGATCGGGTCGGCTTGCTCGGCGAAATTTTGGGACAGATCGCGTTTTTCGGAATCAATCTGCTCAAGATACATTCGCGACCGGCACTTTCCGAACACGAAACGAAGCACGATCCGCAGATGTTTTATTTGGAAATGGCGAGCCGGGCTGATTCGCGGGAATTTCGCCTTTGCCGCGAATCGCTCGATCTGCGGCTTGGCCGGACCGGTCCCGACGGCGAAGGGAGCGTCCGGCTGTTGGGGGAGTATCCGTTGTTTGATTGAGAAAATGGACTCAGAGCCTCGCCCATTACAGAGTCCCAGAAAAAAATGAATCAGAGCCGCGCCCGTAATGAAACGGTGTCACGCCAAAAAAAGCGTCCGGAAGGGCGCGGCAATTAAAGCGACCGGGCCAAAATTTTTTAATTCTAAAATAAGATTGTAAAA
>JAVBQI010000173.1:0-19574 GCA_031549145.1 Thermoguttaceae bacterium
GCTCCCCGCCGAATTCGTTTTGGGCATCGATACGCAGAAGCGGGATTTCGAACGCGGCATCGAATCGTACTTTCGCGGCGTTACCTCGCCGCATGGCTGGTGGTATTACTATCCCTACACGCTGCTGGTCAAGGAGCCGCTTGGCGTCTGGGGGCTATTTTTGTTGGCGGTCTTTGTTTCACTTTTCGGTAGTGGATATTCTCAAATCGAGATGGGTATCCCGCAAGAAAACGGGAGCGACTCAACGAAGTCGCGGACCATTGGTGGGCGAAGCCTACCGCCCACCCCGGCTCGGGGATGGCGGGACGAGCTAATTTTATTGTTGCCGATGATGTCGCTTTTAGTCTTCATCAGTTCGCAAACCGGGTTTTCGCTGCACCCGCGTTACATTATTCTTGTGCTGCCGTTCGTTTATTTGTGGGTTGCCAAACTCGGCAAGGCGTTTTCACAAAAGCGAAAGGTGCTCTCCGTCCTCACGGCCGCCCTGCTTCTCTGGGTTATCGGAAGCAGCCTATGGTATTATCCGCACAGCATGTCGTATTTCAACGAATCGATCGGCGGCCCGAAGAACGGCCCGAAACATCTTTTGGGGAGCACTGTCGATTGGGGGCAAAACCAGTATTTTTTCAAGTCGTGGTATGTCCAACATCCTGAGGCGAGGCCGCTCCGGAGCACGGAATCGCTGGACCGGCTTGTCGAGGACAAGTTGGAGCCGCCGCCCAACGAGCCCGAGCCGGGCTGGTTCGCGGTCGGCGTCAACTCGCTTTACGGGACGAAGCAGTACGAATATTTCAGGCGACTTGAGCCCGTCGGCCGGATCGGTTGGTCGATTTATATCTACCATCTGACGAAAGCCGAAGCCGATCGACTCAAACAGGAATTCGGGTTGTCGACATCCCCTTCTCCTCAATAACACAGCGATTTTCAAAATAGTCTTTCGGTACGACACGGCAGCGGCTGGAATGCTTTTGCATTTATGAGCGGCGGGAGTATTTCACGGCTTTCTTGAGCAATACCGTATGAGGTGTCCCCAAGTGTTTGGACAGGAAAAGGGTTGGTTTAGTAGTTCAAACACACGGACTGTTCACTTCCCCATGGGGAAGATTTTGAAATCCAATCGCTATTCTATTGCGTTCTCCAGGTACACCTCACAGGGCCTCTTGTATCGAAGGGATTGATGAGGTCGCTCCTCATTGTAAAAACGAAAGTAGCGATCCAAAATTCTTTCCAAATCCCGTACACTCTCGTACGAATGCAAATACACCTCCTCGTACTTCACGCTACGCCACAGCCGCTCGATGAACACGTTGTCCAACGCCCGGCCACGGCCGTCCATGCTGATCGCGATCGCATGCCGCTTCAACCGCTCCGTGAACTCCCGGCTGCGGATAAACCACCTCGATTCCCATTTTCCGCATCAAACGGTTCGCACGATCCTTGTCGATCTCCAAAATCGCGGCGAATTTCCGGCAGCCGTAAAACGGATGGGCCGTGTCAATCTCGTCGATCTTTCGCATCAAGGCGAGGTTTTCATCCGATTCGTCTCGCGGCTCGAAGTCATAACTCGACCGGCTCAGGTGCAACAATTCGCATTGCCGTGCAATGGGCAGGCCGGGGTGATCCGGTTCGATCAACCGACGCCGTCGGTCAATTGATCTCGGCGGATTTTCTGTATTTTCAGAAATACGGCAAAAAGTCGACCTCCATCTTGAGGCGACCGATCTGCTCGAACAGGGCCGATTCGTCGGGCGTGTCGTCTTTCTTTCGTGACCGGCCATCCTGAAAAATTTCTTCAATGCGATCCAAAAGTCTTGCCTTCCATTTCGTGATCTGTTGCGAGGAGACCTGATACTGGGCGGCGAGTTGGTGGAGGGGTTTATCGCCGCGATGGGCGGCTAGGGCGACCTTGGCACGAAACGTGGGCGAATAGGTTTTTCGTTTTTTGGACATGGTATTCTCCTGGGACAAATTCGACCGGATTTTCGGTCCGAAGCCTCGATTTTATCCCTTTTATACCTGTCCAGTTTCTTGGGGACATCACAGATGTTCAACGCATTGACGCCGTGCTCCGGGCAGCTCACGCGACGCATTCGGTACAGGAAGGCAACGGGAACCGCCCACAGCGACATGAACTCGAAGCGACGCGGATTTCTCGCGATGTCGTAGGTCGGACATTTTCTGCCGCATTCGGAGCAGACCGCCTTGCCGTTTTTTCGCGGCGTGATTTCGGCGACGAGGTGTTGATCCGGCTCTCCTTTCTTTTCGAAGGGAATTTTTCCGAAGCGGAAGGACTTGTAATCGGTCGCGGAATTGAGTATCGTTTTCAGGAGCATCTCGGCGAATCCGGTCGTAGCATGAACGTGCTGAGACACATTCATTTTACTCCGTTTTATCGAGATGTTTCTTTACACTCCCTTCCGGCCGTTCGGCTTGGTTGTTATGCCTCCTCAAACCTTTCCCAGAAGAAATGTCTTCGGGAAAATTCCATCAATTCACTACGTTTTTACCCACTGGTTCCGGTGCAGAACCACAAAACGAGAGTTGACAATGAAATCGTTTTTCTCCTTTTTTTTCCTCGGCGCCTTGGTGCTCGGCTCCCTTTTCGTGCTGCCGATGATGGGACGGAATTGGATCGGGCCCGGAATCCTTTTCGCCGAGGCCGGGGAAAACGGAAATGCCTTGCTTTTGCAGGAGCAGCGCATTTATTGGGAAATGCGGTTTCCGCGAACGGTTCTCGCGATGCTGACCGGCAGCGGGCTCGCACTCGCCGGAATGGTTTTTCAGGCCCTTTTCCGCAATCCCCTCGCGACCCCTTACACGCTCGGCATCGCGAGCGGGGCGTCTTTCGGGGCGAGCGTCTTTTTGCTCTATTCCCCTTGGGTTCCGGCCCTGTTTTTTGGAATGGGGCAGTCGATTTACGCGCTCGGCGGAGCACTGCTCGCGACCTGGATCGTGTATCTTCTGTCCCGCTCGAAAGATGTTTCGAGCGAACGAATGCTCCTGGCCGGGGTCGCCGTCAATTTCTTTTTCGCGAGCCTGGTTCTTTTCTTACAGTACCTCGCCGATCCGGCGCAGACGTTTCGAATGCTCCGTTATACGATGGGAGGCTTCGAGGGAACCGACATGGGAGGCGGCACGATTCAGCGGCTCGGGCTGATCGTTCTCATCAGCTGCGGGCTGCTTTTTTTTCTTTCGCGGGAATTGAACGTGATCGTAACCGGCAACGATCGGGCGACCGCCCTGGGGATCGACGTGCAGCGATTTCGGACCGTTCTTTTCGTGCTGACCTCGCTGCTCGTCGGGATGATCGTCGCCGTTTCCGGGCCGATCGGGTTCGTCGGGCTCATGGTCCCGCATCTTTGCCGACTGCTCATCGGCCCGGATCACCGTCGGCTCGTTCCGGCGACGATTCTGTTCGGGGCGTTTTTTTTGGCGGCCTGCGATACGCTCGCCCGATCGGTGCTCACGGTCGGTGTGTTGCCGACCGGGATTGTTACGAGCCTGCTGGGAGGGCCGTTTTTTCTTTGGCTTTTGATCCGCAGCGAGAGAGCGCCGGGAGTGTAAAACGCGGAGTCAAGGAGCGCGGAGTACCGGCTAAATGGTTTTCTAGCCGATCGTGCCGGTTTCTCGCATCATCCGGAGGATCAGCTCATCGAACGGGACCGAGGTCCGGGAGATCGTGCAGCCGAAGCCGTTGTCGAGGCAGTATTTTCGCACGGAATCGAGAAACTCGGCGAATTTCTTTTTGTAACGGCGTAAGACGCTTTCGCTGATCGTCACATTTCGGGCGGAGCCGCTTTCGGCGTCGATCAGCCGCAAATCCCCCCGCAAGATCGGTTCGGCTTCGAGGAGGTCGTGTATCTGGATCAGGTTCGGTTCGAAATTCCGGAAGCGAAGCAAGTCGATTCCCTTTTGAAACCCGTCGGGATCGAACAGGTCGCTCACGAGGACGGCCAGGCCCGAGCGCTGCCGCCGATGCAGAAATTCGCCGACCGTTCCGGCGAGATTCGTCGTTCCGTCCGTATTTTCGCAGCGTTCGAGAAATCGCAACAGACTCAGGATGTGCTGCTTTCCCCGGATGAGCGGGAAGACGTCGAGAATTTTTTCGGCGAAGGCGACGACGCAAACCCGGTCGAGATCGGCCAAGGCGATGTAGGCGAGCGCCGCCGTGATTTCCCTGGCATAATCGAATTTGTTCGGGCTGCCGCTCCGCATGCTTTTGGAGCAGTCGAGGAAAAAATAGACGTGCAGATCTTCCTCTTCCTCGAAGCGTTTGATGAGGTGGTTGCCGAACCGGGCGAACACGTTCCAATCGAGGTACCGCAGATCGTCGCCGGGCAGGTAATCCCGGTGATCGGCGAACTCGACGCCACCACCCAGTTGCCGCGTCCGCTTTTGGGCCAAGAGCCGCCCTCGGAAAACCCGTTTGGACACAAGCGAAAGATATTCGAGTTTCTTGAGAAAGTCGGAATCGAACATAATTACGGACGGCAAAAAACGGGCTGGCGGAATCCTCAAGCCGACTCTTCGGCTTCTTTCTCTTCTTTTTCCTGGTGCTTTCGAATCACGTCTTCAACGACCCAGCCGAGGCGGCCTAAAAGTCGAAATAGCACGAAAGCCCCAAAGGTCCCCCCGAGAAGAAGCCCGAGAAAATGGATTTCGTTGAAAAAATACGTCGAGTAAAAAAAACCGTTGATTTTATATAAAAAAGCCAATAATGCCAACGCCAGGGCGATAGGAAGCGAAAGAATGTAAAATCCGATCCAGACACGGGGAATGTGCAAGAGACTGGAAAGGATGTTTTTGGAAAATGGTATGAAACCTTCTCCCGACTCGTATTGCGAAAGATACACGATCGGATAGAAAAGCCAATGAGAAATCAGGCCAAGAACCAAAAACAACAACGACATGTGTCCAGGGATGACGGCGCCGTCCTCGTTGAGAAAAGATTTGGTAATCGGACTGAACAACATCCCATAGGATAGTTCCGCGTTATAATAAATTAGCGAGACACAATGAATCACCAACCAAACGGCATAGCCGGGCAATGTCGCGGAAAAACTGACCAGGAATAATCGACCGGCGAGATAAAGACCGTTGGCGTAGGAATAATCCGGCGGAATATCGAGGACATCGTCTCCCGCGGAGGTCGCGGAGAAACAACTGTTGATGTAAGAAGCGAAGAGTGCAATCCAATAGGAACCGATCACAAAACCGGGAACGATGCAAAGCATGTACCTCCCACCAACTTCGGCCAACCCTGTCAAGGCATTCTCGTCAATACCGGTGTTTCCGAAAACCCGGTAAGCGAAAGGCCCCCCGTAAATGAAAAGAATCGTCGGCAGCAGCCCAAAAAAGAGAAGTGTCAAAAAAGTTTGCCAGAAACTATAGTTGGCGAACGGACGGAAAAAACCGGTCGTCAGCGGCCACTTCGGGAGACTGGCCCGGCGGTAGGAGACCGGGTTTCCCTTCCGATTACGCTTGCGCTCCTGCAAAACCTCGAAACCGGGGGAAACGGTTCGTCGTTCGCCGTCGTTCTTCTTCGAGCGATACGTCAATTCCGCGCGCGGTCCGGCCGGAAGCGATTTCGGGGAATCCCCGGCCAACATTTCCGGAACCGGGGGCTTGGGCGGAATAAAACGCGGGGGCGGCTTTTGCGCGTCGTAGGCGTCTTCCGTCGATGTCGAACGAGAAGGCGGTTTTTTCGCGTTCGAGTCTTCTTTTTCGGGTTGCTCCGGCAAGCGGTTTTTCCAATGATCCAAATCAAGCGAACCTTCGACGGTGCGATAATCGACACCGGCCCGAACCGGCGGCGGTTGGACGGTTTTTTGATCCTGCATGCCGTAATCCTTGCCCGACGTATCCGGCAACACGCGTTCTGCCTCCGGGACGTCCTTAATCAAAGTTCGCGTTCCGCAATCGGGACAAGTTTTGTATTGACCGATTTCGCTTTCCGGGGCGTACATCCGGGTTTCGCAAAGCGAGCAAACGACCGGAACGAGTCGGACGGCCGTTTGTTCCGCCTCACCGAAATGCGACCGCGGGGCTTCGTCCGCTCGATAATGGGTTCCTCCTTCGAAAGCCTTCGTTCCCGGCTTTTCGAGATCATTGTTTTCCGGGGGGCGAACCAGCGTTTCCCGTCCGCAGTCGGGACAGGTCAGCTTTTGGCCGATCATCGCTTTCGTCGCGGACATCAACGTGTTGCACAGATCGCAATAAACGGGAAAAACGTCTTCAGCGGCCGCCGAGCCGGAAGTTCTCTGGTTTGCCGGATCGGAAAGACCGTAAACGTCCTTTTCCCGGTCGGTCTGCAACTCCAAACCTCCCATGATTCCCTCGACCTCTTGCGAAACCAAACGAGCGGCAACGTCCTTGAGATCCGCGGGAATGGGAGAGGAAGTCCCACATTCGGGGCAAAGTATCTCCCCTTCGAGGCGGTCGAGGGGAGTGATCGAGAGGATCGTCCTGCAAATCGGGCATGGGAAAGAGGCCAACGATTGGCGATGTTTCATATCCCGGACGTCGACGGGCTTTTCGTCGACTCCGTACAGGTCGGATTCCTTGACGGGCTTGCGAGTGCTCTCCGCGGGAACGACCAGGTCGAAATAACAGGCCGGACAGCGGACCGTTTGGCCGATTTTTTCCGGCTTCGACTCCAGTTTATGGAAGCAACGCGTACAGCGAAAGCGAATCGGTTCGTGCGAATCGGACGAGGAAGACGAAGGGCTGGGCATGTGAGTTCAATGATTTGCCGCGAATCGGTGTGAGAGGGCCGCATACCCTTTTAGCCGGTACTCCGCGTTTTTTCAATTATTTTGTTTCCGCTGATTCAATTCAGTTATACTCAAGCCGGTTTAAAATTTCCGTCTTCAGTGCGGTAGCGGCCCAACGAGGCTGCGACTTGACCGAGGGCGAAGCCTACCGCCTATACCGGCTACGGTATATCGACTCGGGACGGCTGTCGGTTCGGGAAAATCTCGTCCCGCCCGAGCAACGGAAGGGTGAGCGTCTTTTCCTCGCCGTCGTGCCGAATCGTCAATTCGACGCTTTCTCCGGCATAACGGTTTCTCAAAAGCGTCGCGGCCCGAATCGAGGAATCAACCTTTTCTCCGTCGATCCCGATGATCCGGTCCCCTTTTCGCAGCCCGACGGTATCGGCCGGGGAATTTTTAAGCACGTCCGCGATTTCCGCCGGCCCGGGCAGCAACCCGCCTTCCCGAAATCCCAGGCCCGAAAAGCCCGGCTTCCGGTCCCGCCCTTCGCGGAGTTTCGCGACCACGTCAAAAACATCATCGATCGGAATCGCGAAACCGATCCCGCCGTCATACATTTCCGCTCCGGCGGCCAATTCGTCCGACATCATCGAAAGGGGGACCAGCAAGCCGATCACACGACCTCGAACGTCCAAAAGCGGGCCGCCGTAATTGTTCGGGCTGATTTTCGCGTCGGTTTGTATCGCCTTCCCCCAAATCCGGCCTTTTCCGCTAATCATCCCGAGTGAAACATTCGGCTCCTCCCCGGAAAATGCAAGTCCGACGGCGATCGACCATTGCCCGTCGCGAACCTCCGTTTCGGAAACCCGGGCAAGCGGCGTCGCGGCGATCTTCGCAACGTCGTTTTTGACCTTGAGCAGCGTCAACATCCGCAGCCGATCGGTCGCAATTTTTTCGGCGACGCCCCGGCTCCCGTCGCTCAACGCGACCAGAATCGAACTCGGCTCGTGCAAAAAATGAAACGCGCTCGTGATAATGTACCCTTGATCGTCGAGCAGCAACCCGGTCGTCGCCCCTTCGTTCGTCAATTCCTCGCCGCTGCGGTCCCGCCCGCCGATCGTGTTGATCCGGACCAATCGCGGGGCGATCCCTTCGGCGGCCCGCCGGACGGCCTGCGAAAGGGATACGGGATCGGCCCACGCCGGGCTGTTTCCGAAAAACAGGGCGAAGAGCGGCAAAATTCGTAACAGGGTTCGCATGTCGTCCCAGTTTATCCAAAACGGTTCTCATTATCAAGAAGCATCTTTCGCCTTTTGCAAAATACCGGACCGTTTCGCCGAGCGGCACAGACGCCGGCAACTTAACAGGACACCTACAATTTTGGCGTTGGTCGGGTACTCGACGGTAACAACAATGTTGGCATTCTTTTCTTTATTTTCGTCAAATGATTGATTTTAGCATCCTCTTTCAGTCGAAAATAACTTATAGCATTATGGGAAAAAACCAATCGTATGCCGCAAATGAGTTTGTCGCAGTCCGATTGTACCGTTGGTAGGGAATAAAATGAGGGGAAACAGACGATCGAGCAATCCGCGAAAATTTCCCGAAACATTTCCGAAAACGCCGGGTTCTAATGCGTGGGTTTCAATTACGACGATCAGCACGAAAAATATCGTGCCGCCGTGATTCCCGTTGTCGACATGGGGTAAAAAATGATCAATAGTTTATTAAACGGTTACAGCAGCGTTAGCAGTTATTATCTCAACCAAACCAACGGAACGAACAGTTCTTCTTCGACCGAGAAGACGGAAAAACGCGATTACAGCGAATTGTCGACCGATCAGTTGACGATTTCCGTTTCCGCTCAAGGACTGGCCGATCTTCTCAGCGGTTTGAGCGGTACAGACCAACGGCCGGACGGTCCGCCGCCCGGAGGACGCCCGCCGGAGGGGCCGCCGCCGGAAGGAGATCCGGGGGATGCGATCTCCCTGGAGGTTGATGCCAAATTGGAGGCGTTCAACAACCTGCTTATGGCCAAACTTGAAGCGGCCGGAATCGATACCGAACAGGAAATCAATTTGGCCTACGATGACGACGGCAACATCGTCGTTACGAACGATACGGAGGATAAAGCACTGATCGAAGCGGTGTTGGCAAACGACTCCGAGTTGTCCGAAAGTTTCAAAGAGCTGACGGCGCTTTCAACAATGGCCGCCGAAATGCAGGATCGATTCGCTCAAGGGCCGCCGCCTCCGCCGCCGAATGGTACAGGGGAAGAGAGCCAAAAAGCATCAAGCTCTTCAAGTGTCGCTTCGCTTTATGCCGCCAATTCGACGTTGGCGTCCAACTCGACCGTCACTGCGCTGCTTCAGCGGCTGACGGCGCAATTAGTTTCGTAAATTCGCTTTTTTTCGCGAACCCAAGGCAATCGGGAAATCCGACGCCTTGGGTTTTGTCGTTTTTTGAACGGCCGCACTCTTTTTAAGCCTTTTCGGTCCTCGTTGTCGGAATCCCGCCTCTCGGGTAAAATTGGTTTTTCCTTTTCTCAAAGACTCTCTTCTCTCTTTTCCGGAGACTCTCGAATGAAAGAATGCGTACTTGCCTACTCGGGCGGATTGGACACCTCCGTGCTCTTGGGCTGGCTTATGGACCAGGGATACGCCGTACACGCCGTGTATGTCGATCTCGGCCAACCGTGCGAAGACCGACAAGCGATTTTGAAAAAAGCGGAAAATATCGGGGCCAAATCGGCCCGAATCGTCGATGCCCAGGAGGAAATGTGCCGCGATTTCGCCTTTCCCGTCTTGCAATGGCAGGCGAAATACGAAGGGGTTTACCTGCTCGGAACCTCGATCGCGCGGCCGCTCATCTCGAAGGCGTGCCTGCAAGTCGCCCGTGAGGTCGAGGCGACGGCATTCGCTCACGGGGCGACGGGCAAAGGGAACGACCAATGCCGCTTCCAACTCGCGGCCGAAGCACTCAATCCCGAGATCGAGATCATCGCCCCTTGGCGGTTGGAGCATTTTCGGAAGCAATTTCCCGGCCGGACCGAGATGATCCAGTATTGTCAGGAACGTAAAATCCCGGTCAAGGCGACGCTTTCGAAACCATACAGCAGCGACGAAAATTGCCTGCATATCTCCTACGAGGCGGGCATCCTCGAAAAACTGGACATTAGCGGCGTCGATTCCGTCGATTTCGGAATGTGCGTCCGGCCGCAACAGGCTCCGGACAAGATCGAAAAGGTCGTGATCGCATTTGAAAGCGGCATTCCGGTCGCCGTCAACGGCCAAAAGCTCTCGGCCTTCGGGGTCGTGAAAACGCTCAACGAAATCGGCGGGCGGAACGGCATCGGGCTGATCGACATGGTCGAGAACCGTTTCGTCGGTATGAAATCCCGCGGCGTCTACGAATCGCCCGGAATGACGATTTTGTACGATGCGCATCGGTATATCGAGCAGCTGACATTAGACCGCGATTTGATGCATTTGCGGGACCGGCTCGCCCCGGAGGTCGCCGAAATGGTGTATTACGGTTTCTGGTACCACGCGAAAATGGACGCCCTGCTCGCGTTCATACGCGAGGCCCAAAAGCCGGTCAGCGGCGAGGTGATCTTGAATTTGTACAAAGGCAACATCCTGATCGAAAGCCGCAAAAGCCCGAATTCCCTTTACGACGAGGGAATCGCGACAATGGAGGGGGGCGACGCCTACAATCAAACCGACGCGACCGGCTTCCTGCGGATTCAAGGCTTGCCGTCCCGGGTTCAAGGTAAAGTTTCCCCACGAAAATATTGACCGATTAGTACTGTCGCGGTCGTAATCCTGGAATCGCGGACCGGCATCATTCGAATCAAAGCCGGAAAGGAGCCGTACTCGGCGTATTGACGGTGTGTCGGCGTTCAATCTCAACACACCGTCAATGCGCTGCGCTCCTTTCCGGCTTTTGTTTTTGAATGACGGTATTGAGTTCAGAAAATTTCGATCAGGAAATTTGCGCACCCGTTTTTCGGGTAATTTTTCGCTTCTCTTGCATCGCGCGGAAAAGGCTTTTATAATTTCAGGCATCGAAAAACTATCGGCGGCAATTCCCTTTCGGACAGTAAATCATGGGAATATGTCCGCATTGACTCCGGACCATTTTGAAAGAACTTATGCAAACAACCATTACCGAAGAACGAGGGTATCTTCTCATCCGCGTAAACGGACGACTCGATTCGATCACATCCCCTTATTTTGAAGAGGATTGCCTCACAAAAGTCGACGCGGGCAACGTTTTCGCCGTACTCGATCTTTCCGAATTGGAGTACATCAGCAGTGCCGGCTTGCGGAGCATTCTCGTGCTCGGGAAAAAAGCGAAAAGTGGCGGCGGAAATTTTTATTTGTGCGGCCTGGTCGGGGTCGTCCAAGAGGTCATTTCAATGGCCGGATTTGAAGGTTTTTTTCATGCCTTTCCGACCTTCGCGGACATTCCGGAAAGGAAATGAACGATGATTCCCGTTTCCGCCAACATTCGCTTTCCCGCGAAAATGTCGGAGTTGCCCGCGATCTTGAATTGGATTCGACGGGAAATTGAAAAAGCCGGCTTCCCGCCCCGACGGGCGATGCAGGTCGAATTGGCCGTCGAAGAAGCGGTCGTCAACGTCCTGCATTACGCTTACGCTGGGCTGCCCGAAGAGCCGACGGGAGAAGCCGAGTTGCAAACCCGCCGGGAAAGCGAGGCATTCGTTTTCGAACTCTCCGACCGCGGTCGCCCTTTTGATCCGACGGAAAAAAAACCGGCGGAGGCCAATCTCGATTGGCAAAACGCCCCGATCGGGGGAAAAGGGATTTTGTTGATCGGCCGGTTTGTCGACGAACTGCATTACGAGCGGCGCGGCGATCAAAATATTCTCACGATGAGGATTATGATAGAGGACAGGGGTTCCTGATCCGGCGCCGTTGCCGTGCCGAAGGTTGGTTTTTTCTTTCGGTTTGAGTCTCATTGCATATCACATTCTGATTCTTGCATTAAACAATAACACTAACCCCAATCACTTTATGCCAAAAAACTTTCTCTCGGTTTCCTGCTTGTTTCTCGCCTTGTTCCTTGGAATGACAGCCTGCTCCGTTGCGGCCGAACAAAAAACGGCCGTTCGGCGCCTGCCGGTCAAGGTTTTCCGCGACAAAATGAAAGCCGGTTGGATCGGCCAAATCGCCGGGGTTTCCTGGGGCGCGCCGACCGAATTCCGGTTTCTCGAACGGATCATTCCGGAAAACGAGATGCCCGTTTGGAAGCCGGAAATGATTAACGACGCTTTCGGACAGGACGATCTGTACGTCGAAATGACCTTTTTGCGGACGATGCAAGAGCACGGCCTCGACGTCTCGCTTCGGCAGGCGGGGATCGATTTCGCGAACAGCGGCTACGAACTTTGGCATGCCAACAAAATCGGGCGGAGCAATCTTCGGAGCGGAATCGCCCCGCCGGATTCCTCGCACCCGAAATTCAACAAGCACGCCGACGACATCGATTACCAGATCGAGGCCGACTTTTCCGGCCTGATCGCCCCCGGAATGCCGAACGTCGCCGTCGAGCTCGGTGATAAATTCGGCCGACTCATGAACTATGGCGACGGCGTGTACGCCGGAATGTTCGTCGGGGCGATGTATTGCGAAGCCTTTTTCGAAGACGACGTCGTCAAGATCATCAAGACTGCGCTCGAAGCGATTCCCGCTGATTGCCAATACGCCGAAATGGTCCGCGATCTCTTGAAATGGTTCGAAGAGGAACCGAACGACTGGGAAAAGACTTGGGGGAAAATCGAGGCCAAATACCAGAAAAATCAGGATTACCGCCGCCTCGCCTGCGACCACGGCAAATTCAATATTGACGCAAAAATCAACGGGGCGTACATTCTCATGGGCCTGCTGTACGGCAAAGGGGACCTCGACAAGACGATCATCATTTCGACCCGTTGTGGGCAGGATTCCGACTGCAACCCCTCGAACGCGGCTGGAGTCCTCTTTACGACAATCGGCTTTTCGAAGCTCCCGGCCCGGTTCAGCGAAAAGCTGGACGAGAGCCAAATTTTTTCGCACACCGCCTACAATTTCCCGGCGCTGATCGACGTCTGCGAACAGCTTGCCCGACAGGCCGTCGCGAAAGAGGGGGGCTCGATCGAAAAGAACGCCGAAGGGGAAGACGTTTTCGTGATCCCGGTCAAAAAGGCGAAACTCGGGCCGACCATGAAATCGTGGGAACCGGGCCCCATCGCGAACAGTCTGTTCAGTGATGAGGAAAAAAAGCAGATCCGAATTCCGGAACTTCGTTTCGAGACGTTGCAAGACGCGGTTACTCATTATTTTCCGGGCTGGACGCTCATCGATTGCGGCCCGGATATGGAACCGGGGATGCTGACCGAATATCGCGGCAAAAAAAACGTGCTGTTGACGCACCCGCTCAAGCAAGGCGTCCCGTGCCGGCTGGTTCGGGAAGAGCAAATTTTTGCCGGTGAGAAGGTTGTGCTCGATCTCTCGGTTTCCCACCACGAGGCGGGCGACTGGGACCTGATCGTCAAGGTCAACGGCACGGAGGTCAAAAAACAGAGCGTCGATAAAACGACCGTCGGGAAAGACGGTTGGCTCGACCTCTCGATCGATCTCTCGAAATTCGCCGGTCAAAAGGTCAAAATCGAACTTCTGAACCAACCAAGCGGTTGGATGTGCGAAGCCGCCTACTGGGCGAAGATCGATTTGAAAGTCGTTCGATAATTGAGAAGAGAGCGAATGCAACACCGTGCTTTACCTTTGTGAGAAAGTGCAACCAAGAATGCCGAAGCTTTTGCGGTAGCTTTGAACGCGGAACGATCAGAGCGGGAATCGCAAGCGAGTTTGTAAACAAAAACTCGCTCGCGATTCCCGCTTTTTTTTATTTTCTTGTCGCAATTCCCGTTGCGTTTCCCATTAACGCAATAGGCAACTTGTCTTTTTTGAATTTTTTGCCGTTTTTTCAGAAAAAGGAAATAATTCCTCAAGGAAGATCAGGTTGAGAGCAACAACCTTTTTGAGTGGGCCGTACAAAGAGAACGATTTTCAGTTCTCTCCAAGATTTCGGACAATTTTTGACAATTACAATCATTTCGTACAAGGATGTACATAACCGTGTTGACTTACATTCGCAAAATCCTTTTTTCCGCCGTTTATATATTCGTGTTCGGTGTCATCATTCCGGTTTGGATCGCTTCGGTCAAAGCGGAATCCTTACAAACCCTTCAACCCGAAACCACCCTTGCCGAACCGGTCGCCCGACTGGTCGGCAACACCCGGAAACTCCTTTTGAGCCGTCTCGAAGCGACGCGCCAAAAGAATCGGGCCGTTCAGGTCGTTCCAATAGCCCAAGGCGTAATTTGGAGCGGCGTCGAATCGAACTCAACCTTCGCGCCGTTCGACAAGGCCGACGCGTATAGGGTCGTCTGAATGGCCTCTTCTCGAACAGAAGCCGGAAAGGAGCCGTACCCGGCGCATTGACGGTGTGTTGGCGTTCAATCTCAACACACCGTCAATGCGCTGCGCTAATTTCCGGCTTTTATTCCTACAAGCAAGACACCCTCGCTCCAACAAGTTCGTAAACGCTTACGAAAATTTCGATGGGACTTTGCACTCTTCGTGAAATCGACCGATGGGATTTTTTTTGCTCCGGGATTCGATATAATAGCAGGCGGTATCTCTCCTCACGTGATCGGTATCTCGTCTCACATGGTTTTGCCCCAACCCGGTCATAACGAGTTTGAAGATTCCGTTTTGTCTTTCAACTTTTTTCTTATTGCATCCCATGCCCGAAAAGTATCTGATCACCGGAGGAGCCGGGTTTATCGGTTCCAATCTCGCCCATTTTATTCTCGAAAAAGGACATGAAGTCGTCGTTCTCGACGACTTTTCGACGGGCAAACGGGCAAACCTGGCGGACGTCCGGGACAGGATCACCCTGGTCGAAGGGGACATTCGCGACCGTCAAGCCGTCGACCGCGCGGTTGCCGGCTGCCGGGCGATTTTTCATGAAGCGGCCCTCGGCTCCGTGCCCCGAAGCGTCAATGATCCGCTCACCTCGCACGATGTCAACGTCAACGGAACGATCACCGTTCTCGAATCGGCCCGGGCACACGGCGTCAAACGGGTCGTTTTCGCCGCTTCGAGCTCCGCCTACGGGGATCAGCCGACCTCGCCGAAACATGAGGGAATGGTCCCCGCCCCGATCAGCCCTTATGCGGCGAGCAAGGTGTGCTGCGAATCTTACCTGCAAGCCTATGCCGCGGTCTATCAAATGGAAACCGTCGCCCTTCGCTATTTCAACGTCTTCGGCCCCCGGCAAGACCCGTTCGGAGCCTATGCGGCGGTGATCCCGGCGTTTGTGAGCAATCTGCTCCAGAAGAAATCCCCGGTCGTGTTCGGCGACGGCGAGCAATCCCGCGATTTTTGCTATATCGAAAACGTCTGTACCGCCAATTGGCTCGCCGCCCACTCTCCGGCGGAAAACTGCGACGGCCGGCCCATGAATATTGCCTGCAACCGGGCGGTTACGCTCAACCAGATTCTCGGCAAATTGAACTCGCTCATGGGGCTCGACATCAAGGCGGTGTACCAGCCGACCCGGGCCGGGGACATCAAACATTCACTCGCCGACATTTCTTTGGCGAAAAAGAAAATCGGTTACGAACCGCTCGTTTATTTCGACGAAGGGCTCGAACGGGCGATCGACTGGTACACGAAAAATTTGTAACCGGCGAGGCTGTTGCCTTTAATGATCTTCAGATAAAAAATCGAATCAGAGCCGCGACCGTAAGGAAGCGGTTGTCCTGCGAAACCGCTCCCTCACGGTCGCGGCTCTGACTGCGTTGTTCGAATGGTTACCGCTTGACATCTCAAGAACATGTCCGACGAAATCACCCGATTGCGCGAAGAGATTCGCAGGCACGACCGACTTTATTACGTCGAGGCCCGGCCGGAAATTTCCGATCTGCAATACGACCGGCTCATGCAACGGCTGATCCAACTCGAAACGGAACATCCGGACCGCATCACTCCGGACAGCCCGACCCAGCGGGTCGGCGGGGAGCCGGTCAAAGGGCTGAAGTCGGTCGTGCATACGACGCCGATGCTTTCGATCGAGAACACTTACAGCATCGGCGAGTTGAGCGAGTTCGGCAACCGCGTTCGAAAACTTCTCGGCGAGGAACCGGTCGAATGGGTCGTCGAATTCAAAATCGACGGCGTTGCCGCCTCACTGCTTTACGAAAACGGCCTGCTCACGCAAGGGGTAACCCGGGGGGATGGAACGACCGGCGATGATGTAACGCACAACATCCGGACGATCCGCGACATCCCGCTGCGGCTGAACGAGCCGGCGGGGTCGAAAAAAGGATCGCTCTTTTCCGAAATTCCCGAGCGGCTCGAAGTTCGCGGGGAAGTGTATATGACCAACGACGATCTGGTCAAGCTCAACCAACGGCAGCAGGAAAAGGGGGAGACCGTTTACGCCAACACCCGGAACGTGACCGCCGGGAGCATCCGGCTGCTCGATCCGGCGATTTGTGCCGAGCGCAATCTTCGCTTTTTCGCCCACAGCGTCGGCGAATACGGCGGGCTTGAGGTTTCCGATCACCTTCATTTTCTCGAACTGCTTCAATCTCTGGGACTGCCGGTTTCGCCGCATTACCGGAAGTTCGACACATTCGAAGAGGCGGTCCGGTACTGCGAATCGCTTGTCTCCGAAGAGGATTCGGCGCTCACCGAACTCGATTTCGAGATCGACGGGCTGGTGCTCAAAGTCAACGATTTCCGGCAACGCGAAAAGCTCGGGACGACGTCCAAGTCCCCGCGTTGGATGATCGCCTACAAGTTCGAAAAGTACGAGGCAACAACCCGGCTGCGGGACATCCGGGTGCAGGTCGGCAAAGCGGGGACGATCACTCCGGTCGCGGAACTCGAACCGGTCGAAATCGCCGGGACGATCGTTTCGCGGGCGTCGTTGCACAATGCGGAGGAAATCGAACGCAAGGACGTCCGGATCGGCGATACCGTCGTCGTCGAAAAGGCGGGAAAAATCATTCCCCATATCGTTCGGGTCGAAAAGCATTTGCGGACGGAAGAGCTGCCGTCATTCGTTTTTCCGACCCGTTGCCCCGAATGCGACTCGCCGCTTTCCCAGGACGAAGGGGGCGTTTACATTCGCTGCGGCACTCCGGAATGCCCGGCCCAGCTCAAGGAGCGGATCCGATTTTTCGCCTCGCGCGGGGCGATGAATATTGAAGGTCTGGGGGACAAGCTGATCGACCAACTGGTCGACGCCGGGCTGGTCCGCTCGTTCGCCGATCTGTACCATTTGAAGGCGGAAGAACTCTTGAAACTCGATCGGATGGGCAAGCGGTCGGCGGAAAAACTTTTGACGGCAATCGAAACGAGCAAGACCCGGGGCTTGGCCAAGTTTCTCAACGCCCTGAGCATTCGGCATGTCGGAAGCAAGACGGCGGGGCTGCTCGCGAAGCGGTTCGGCTCGCTTGCCGCGTTACAAAAGGCTTCGCTTACGGAACTTGGGGCGATCGACGAAGTCGGGCCGATCATCGCCGAGAGCGTTTGCGGTTTTTTCGCGAGCGAGAGCGGCATTCGAACGGTTGAGGAACTCGCCGATTGCGGTCTCGACCTTGGCAAAGAAGCCGACGCGAGCGGGCCGGCCGACCAAATCGAGGCCGCCGCGTTGCCGTTCTCGGGTCAAAGCATCGTCGTAACCGGGACGCTGGAGCGTTTCAAGCGGAACGAAATCGAGGAGCTGATTGAAAAGCTGGGCGGCAAAAGCTCTTCCTCCGTTTCGAAAAAAACCTCGTTCGTCCTTGCCGGAGCCGAAGCGGGCAGCAAACTCGAAAAAGCGGAAAAACTCGGCGTCCGCGTTGTTTCGGAAACCGAATTCCTCGCGATGATCGGCGAGGCCGTCAGTTGAACAAATTCAAACTTGTCGCGCAGCCCTATCGATGCGCCGTGTACACGAAAACGTAAACATCGCCAAACACAGACTCTCTCTGATTATGAAAACTTTCAAGCTCATTCTGCCTTTTCTCTTGTTGGCTTTGCCTTTTTTGGATTGGGAGCGATTGTCCCTGCAAGCCTGTACGAACGTTCTGGTTACGAAAGGCGCTTCGGCCGACGGGTCGGTGATGATTACCTATACGGCCGATTCGGCCGGGTATTGTCCGCGTCTAGAACTTTTTCCCGCCGCCGATCATAAGCCGGACGCAGTGATCGAGATTCCGGCAACCGAAAAACGCCCGGCCGCGACGATCCCGCAAGCGGGGCACACCTACCAGGTGATCGGGGCGCACATGCCCGGGGTCGACCGACAGGGCTGCATCAACGAGCATCAATTGGTGATGGCCGAAACCACCTTCGGCGGCCGGGAGGGACTGCACAATCCCCAGGCGCTGCTCAATTATTCCCTGCTCATGACCCTGGGGCTGCAGCGGGCCAAGACCGCGCGGGAGGCGATCTCGGTCATGACCGAGCTGATCGAGAAGTACGGCTGGGCCGACGAAGGGGAATCGATTTCGATCGGCGACACGCAGGAAGCCTGGGTTTTGGAGATCGTCGGAACCGGCGAAGGGGGGACGGGAGCCGTTTGGGTCGCCCAACGCGTTCCGGACGGGCACATTTCGGCGCACGCCAATCAAGCGCGGATCGGCGAGTTTCCCCGGGACGATCCGGCCAACTGCCTCTTTTCCGAAAACGTCGAGAGTTTCGCGGTCGGCAAAGGTTGGTACGATCCGAAGGGCGGCCGAGCGTTTCGTTTCGACGAGGCGTACAACCCGCCGACGGCGTTCGCGAAGCGGGTGTGTGAGGCCCGGGTTTGGAGCGTGTACCGTCGGGCGGCTCCGTCGCAAAATTTTTCGGCCGAGTATCATCGCGGTGTCGAAGGGGCGATGCCTTATCCCTGGTCGATCAAACCGGACCGCAAGCTCTCCGTTGCCGATGTGATGGGCCTGATGCGCGACCAATACGACGGAACCGAATTCGATATGACCCAGGGGATCGACGCCGGGGAATACGGCTTGCCGCGACGTTGGCGGCCGCTCGAATTCGAGTTGGACGGCAAAAAATACGCTTGGGAACGGCCGATTTCGACGCAACAAACCGGCTTTTCGTTTGTCTCGCAATCCCGCTCGTGGTTGCCCGACCCCGTCGGCGGGCTGCTATGGTACGGGCTCGACGATACATACCTGAGCTGCTATTTTCCGCTTTATTGCTGCATCGATTCGGTCCCGAAATCGTATGCGCTCGGCGGGATCGAACGTTTTTCCTGGGAGAGCGGCTGGTGGTTGTTCAATTTCGTCGCGAATTACGCGAACCTGAAGTACTCGGCCATGACCCCGGAAATCATCGCGGTCCAAAAAGAATTGGAATCGAACTTTCTCGCCCTGCAACCGGCCGTCGAACGAACGGCGGTCGAATTGGCCGGGACCAACCCGAATTTGTGCAAAGCGTACCTGAGCGATTTTTCGCTGATGAGCGGCGAAAAGGTGATCGCCCGTTGGAAAGACCTGGCCGAGCACCTTCTCACGAAATACAACGACGGTTACATCCGGACCGAGGACGGCAAGTACCCGAACGTCGGATACCCGGAACCGTGGTTGCGGCGGGTGATCAAGGAACGCCCGAACCAGTTTTTGCTGCCGGAGGAGAAGTAAGAAGCCGTCAAAAAACAACATGCACACGAAGACGCGGCACGCACCAAAAAGCGACGAGCAAAACGGAGCCGCGGGGGGGGGCCCCGCGCGAGGAACGCCCGGGGGACACAACGCCGGCCCCCACCCCGGCGCGGGTGGTGGTGGGTATTTTT
>JAVBQI010000221.1:0-9765 GCA_031549145.1 Thermoguttaceae bacterium
GACAGTCTTTCAGGTGTGATTCATGTGACAAGCATGTTCTTGGGCCGGACGTTACAAGAAGTCTATTATTTATCGATCAGCGGCCACCGTACTGTCAAACACCCACAAAACTTTCGAGGCAGGCGGAAAAATATGAAAAAAAGGGTTTAACTTTTAGTTAATACGCCAAGTCTTTGGGAACGGGCGGACTGCCTGTTGCGGCCAAAGAACGATGAAAACGAAAGACCAATTGATAACCGGCGTCGATATCCGATCACGTCGGCAACGAGTACCGTTCCGAGGAGACCAAGGAACGTGAAACAAAGACCAAGACACGAAAATCGACGGACGCACGAAAAAACGTCGGGATCGTTTACAAAATCCTCTAGGCGGAAAAAACCTATAACCTAATTGTCGAAACGACCTCAAACCGCTCAATCGGTTCATGCGTCCTGAAGAACCGGTCCGGAACGTGCACGAATCATCTTCAAGCCCTCCGCTGCGTTAATAACGCTTAAAAAACTTTGAAAACAAACACGCTACACTAACTAAACTACACACCCTTCGTTAAGCACACCTTCCTTTATCCGACAACCCACCACACCGACCTTGGAAAGAAAGGAAAAACCAAGGAATTCACATTTGCTTCAACCTTCACAGCACTATACGTATTCTACCCAATAATTTTGTCAAAATCAAGCTTATTTTAGAAAAATCTCGCGGAAATTACCGCTTTTCAAGTCGCTTTTCAGGATTTTTCGGCATTGCTTGTGCGTTCTTTCAATTTAACCCTGCATCGGCCCATAAGTTCCGTCGGCCAACTATTATTATCATCGTAATAACGGCCAAATTTTATGAGTGTTTTTCTTGAAGAATCAGGTGTTGATCTTGTCTGATAAATCAAACGCTTCAATCATCAACAGAGAGAACATCGGAATTCTTTCGAACAAAAGCCGGAAAGGAGCCGTACTCGGCGTATTGACGGTGTGTTGGCGTTCAATCCCAACAAACCGTCAATGCGCTACGCTCCTTTCCGGCTGCTGTGTTCCAGGTCGAATTTTATTGAGGGGCAAATAAAGAATTGAATAACGCATTCCTTCGCCAAACATCACCCTTATTCAATTATCTGCGTTAATTTGTCGTATCTGTTGATGATTTCCGAGCTTTGAAGATGATCGTTCAATGCTAACCCCGGACCGGGATGCCGCGGGCGCGGAGTTCGCGTTTGATGGTGCCGATCGTGTAATCGCCGAAGTGCAGCATCCCGGCGACGATCGCGGCATCGGCATCGGCCTTGAGAAACACCTCGGCCAAATCTTCCGGTCGGCCGGCTCCGCCGGACGCGACGACGGGAACGGACACCGCCCTCGCGATTTGGCCGGTGATATCCAACTCGAAGCCGCAGCGGGTCCCGTCTCGATCGACCGAGTTGACGACGATCTCTCCCGCTCCGAGCTCGACGGCTTCCAACGCCCAGCGAACGGCGTCCCGGCCCGTCCGATTTCGAAAGCCGTGCGTCGTCACTTCGAAGCCGCTCGGGAACCGTTGCCGGTCCGGATGTGCGACCGGGTCCATACCGAGGACGATGCACTGCCGGCCGAATGCTTTCGCCCCTTCGGCGAGGATCGCGGGATCGGCGACGGCAAGGGAATTGAGCGAGATTTTTTCCGCCCCGGCATCGAGCACCAGCCGCATCTGTTCGAGAGTAGCGATGCCGCCGCCGACCGCGAACGGAATATGAATGCAGGCTGCGACCCGACGAACCATCTCGATATCGATCGGTCGTCGTTCCGAAGAGGCCGTGATGTCGTACACGACCAGCTCATCGGCCCCGTCCTCATAGTATTTTCGGGCTAATTCCGCGGGGTCGCCGAGATCGACGTTGTCCTTAAATTTGATCCCTTTGGTCACCCGACCGTTGATGATGTCGAGACACGGTATGATACGTCGTTTGAGCATAGAGGCTATAGGCTGTAGGGAACGGTTTGAAACGGGCTCTACGATTAGCCGAGCGGCGCAGACGCCGGTGCTTGGCAGTAGCAACAGGCGATTACGGATTCCAGAGTACGAAGTTGCGCAAGAGTTTTAAGCCGACCGAGCCCGATTTTTCCGGATGAAATTGCGTTGCGACCAGATTCTCCCGACCGATCATCGAGGCGAAGCGAACACCGCCGTATTCCGTTGAACCGAACCGATCCTCTGCGTTTGCCGGAACCGGATAATAGGTATGTACGAAATAAAAATCGCTCTCATCGGCGATGCCGCCGAGCAGCGGATGCGGCCGTTCGATCCGGAGCTGGTTCCAGCCGATTTGCGGCACTTTTTCGCGGGGATCGGTCGGTTGGAAACGCACGACCTTGCCCGAAATCAGCCCCAGTGTTTCGGTTCCGCCGTCCTCTTCGGAGAAATCGAGCAGGATTTGCAGTCCCAGGCAGATTCCCAGGAACGGCGTGCCGCCGCACACTGCTTCGCGAATGCTTTCGAGCAGTCCCAGGGACCGCAGATGCCCCATTGCCGATCGGGCGGCGCCGACCCCGGGAAAAAGGATCCGTTCGGCGCGGCAGACCTCGTCCGGATCGGTGGTAATTCGCGTTTTCTCGCCGATCGCCTCCAACGCAAGTTGAACGCTCCGCAGGTTGCCGGCTTTGTAATCAATCAGTGTTATCATTGTGCGAGACGGGGTTTTGTCCCCGAATTTTGTTTTCAATATCGATTGAGTCATGATTTATTCTATAGCCTTGCACAAAAAAACCAACCCGTCGCAAAACGCGAAAAATACCAAAATGTCGATCTTCAGAAAAATTTCAAACAACGCAATCAGAGCCGCGACCGTAAGGGAGCGGTTTATCAGGGCAACCGCTTCCTTACGGGCGCGGCTCCGATTCGAAATTTTTATTTGAAGATTGATATCGAACTGATTTTTCTTACTGAATCAGCCGATTTGACGAATATGTTATGCTTTTGAAATATCGAAAATATCGCAATCTTCTTCGCAGTTTACCTGTATTAACAAAATAATTGCCTAAAATGTCAATTTCGTCGACCAGCAATATTTACGTTCAGTTTTCTTCATTATTTCAGAAGGACCAATCTTCCCCGCTTCAAGGGCTTCGGGCTTCGTTCAGCGCTTTAAGCGGAGCGGAAATCGACCGCAAGGCCAACGAGGTGCAATCCCTCGTTTCCGACATTCTCGACCTTTCGTCCGAGGGGATCCGGCGATCCCTTGCGGGGACCGGCCAAAAATCTCTCCTGCCGCAGGACAAATCGGATGCCGAACAGACCGAGAACCAGTCCGGTTCGGAGTTGCAATCCTCTTCACAAACCGGGGACACGGTCCGGCTTTCCGAAGCCCAACGGGTCGAGCAGATTCGCGTCAACAAAAACGCGGTGATCAACCGAATCAACGAAATTTTGGCCGAGCAGGGGATCGAGGTTTCGGCGGAGCAGGCATTCAACATTACGGTTAATATGCAAACCGGCGCCGTCTCGATCAGCGGGATCGAGGATGCGGAGCTGCTCGCGAGCATGAACGAAGCGCTCGGGGCGGACGAGCATCTCTCGTCGTTGATGCAAAAAACCCGGAACGAGCTCGGGGTTGCCTACCCTGCGGATGTCCGACCGAAAAATTTTACGATCTGTTTCGATTCGATGATCGAAACCCCGGCCGATGCGGAAATCTCCTACCAGATCGACATCACGGTCAACGGACAACGCAACACCGCCGAGACTCCGGCCGAAACGGAAGATGCGGAAGCCGCCGATTCCAATTCGCAGGTGACCTCTGACGAAACGCCGCTGTTTCAACTGAGCATTTTCCTTTCGAACAAGGCTCCCTCGCCGACCGCGCTGTTGCCCGAGGACGATGCGACCGAAAAACCTTCGGACAAGAACACCGTTTCCGAAAAAACAACGCTTGAGGCTTCGGCAACGACTTCGGGGATCGGAATGTCGTATTGGGTCGAATCGTACATCGAAAAAACCGAAAACGGCTTTCAACATTTTTGGCGTCTGATTAACGAAGCGACGGCTTCGGGGAACGAAGGGGCGAGGTTGACAACCCGAACGGAACTCGGCGGGAGCACGTCGCATGTCAATCCCGGGGAAGCCGAATCGGGTTGGACGTTTGCCGGGATCGATCTGACCGGGGCGACCGAAGCCGATTTCGAGTCGCTCAACCGCGCGTTTGTCGACGGAATCGGTTCCTGGGTCCGAAACGGTTCACAAGCCGGGCTACCCGATTGGGTCGAGGAGTTCGTTCAAGAAACGGGGATTCAAAAGTTCGTCCCCAGCATCCCGCAATTGGCAAAAAGCGAGTAACTTCGGATACGTTTTAGATCAAATCAAAAATTCGTGTACCGCGTCCCGCTCCCGTTGGTCGCTACTTTTCAAGGAATGAACACCGTACATCAACTTTTGAACCGCTCTAGCACCGGTCGAACCAGAACCGGATGACCTTGACCAGTTCCTTGGCGTTGATCGGCTTCGTGCAGAAGGCGTCCATACCGGCGTCGATGCAGCGGTTCGCGTCCTCCGTCGTCGCACTGGCCGTCAGGGCGACGATCGGGATGCGTTTGTCTTTTCCCGTTGTCGTTTCGTATTCCCGGATGGCGTGTGTCGCTTGGAATCCGTCCATTTCGGGCATCTGACAGTCCATCAGGATCAGATGGAAATGTCCGTTTTTCATCGCCTCGACGGCCTTGCGACCATTATCGACGACCTCGCAGTCAAAACCGGCAACGAGCAAAGTCTCCCGGACAACCATCTGGTTGATCCGGTTGTCTTCGGCAACAAGGATCGTCCGCGGTTCGGTCGATTCCGGAAAGACAAAGATTCCCGATTCCTGAGGTTCCGACTCCTCGACCGAGAGGTTTTCCGGATCGATTTCGAGGGGGAGGGTCAGCCAAAACGTCGAGCCCCGGCCCACGGTACTTTCGACGCCGGCTTCGCCGTTCATCAGGCCAATCAACAACTTGCAGATGGCCAATCCCAGACCGGTCCCGCCGAGACGCCGTTCCGAGGAGGAATCGACCTGGGTGAACGCCTCGCCCAAACGATGCAGGTGCTTTTCCGGGATGCCGATTCCGGTATCGATCACGGCGAACCGGATCGTGCAGCGGCCAGAGATCGGCTCCGCTTCCGGCACGAGGGAAACTTCGATCGTTATGCCGCCGGTTTCCGTGAACTTGATCGCGTTGCCGACCAAATTCAAAAGAATCTGCCGAAGCCGTCCTTCATCTCCAAAAACACGGCGGGGAATCTCCGGCACGGTCGCGCTACGCAGTTCAAGGTGTTTTTCCGTGGCCCGGGAAGTGAGTATCCCAAGAACCGAGTGCACCGTGGCGACCGGATCGAACGGTTCGTGCGCGATTTCCAGCTTGCCCGCCTCGATCTTCGAAAAGTCGAGAATATCGTTGATCAAAAATAGGAGCGACTTGCCGGATTCCCTGACCAGCCGGGCGTATTCAAGCTGTTTCGGCGAAAGCTCGGTCCCGAGAAGAAGATCCGAAAGCCCGATGACCCCGTTCAGCGGGGTACGAATTTCATGGCTCATTTGGGCCAGAAAATCGCTCTTGGTCTTGGATGCCTGCTCCGCTTCGGCGGCACGTTGGTCCGGCGTCTGGTCGTGAACGACGTCGGTCACCAGAATTTTGCCGTCGATTTCGACCGGATCGAGATGAACCTGCGCCTGGAACGACACACCGTCGCGGCGCAAGAGCGTCCAAGGGAATACCTGCCGGGCTCCCTGCTCCGCCAGGCGGACCCGGCGCATGAATTCCTCCCGGGAATCGAATCCCTCGGGCTGTTGGGACGGCGAGAGCGATCCGGCCTGCCGCTCCGGGTTCGGCGTATCCGGCAAAGCGAACCATTCCCGCATTTTTTTGTTGCAAAAGACGTAGTATCCGTCTTCCACCAAAGCGATCGCATCGTGGGAGTTGTCGATGATCTTGCGGTATTTCAACTCGTTTTCCGCAAGTTGATCTTTGGCCCTGGTCGTATTCCGTAATGCCCGTTGAAGGAGGATGATTTCGACCGTTGCCGACAGGATCAGGAACACGATGAATACGACCCCCCAAAGCGGTCCCCGCCGCGCGGTCCGGACGTTCTCCAACCATTGAGAGGCCTTGAAATCGACGACTAGGATCATGTCCTTAAACGCTTGCCCCTCGGGACACACGGGCACGGAGGCGTAGAGCCAAGGCAAACCGTCGGCATAATACGGAAAATCAGTGAATTGCGGCTTGCCGGTCCTGAAAGTGTTGAGCAGGACGGGTTCGTCCATTGCTTTTCCGTAATTTTTTCCCGGCAATGCGTATTCCTCCAGTTCGCCAACGATTTTCCCGTCGTCGTTGTAGTCCGCCCCGGGGCGGACCAGGTAGATGAAATCACCGTCCGCGTTTCGGCGGAACGTGCAAACGTTGACGATCATGTCGTCTTGCGTCTGCCATGCTTCGAAGACGTGTAGCAGCCGCCGGTATGCCGGATCCGTCTCCGCCGAAGCGTCTGCGGTGATGTCTTCCAGGCCCATGTTGCCGACCGCGACGGCGAGGCTTTTTGCCGAAGTGAAGAGCCGGTCGTTCCAGTAATGCCGGGCAAGAAGATCATGACTTCGGGTATCGTATGCTCCAAAGGCCAAAACAAGAAACAACAGGCTGGAAGAAACGTAAAGAAGTCGGCGACACTCCGGGGCGAAACGAGTCCAAAGGAAGATCCCGCCCATCGCTCCGAGCGATACCAGCATCACCAGAAGCAGGTCGACATTCCAGAGAAGCGAGTCGATCAAATGCCCGTACAGGAATTCAGAATACATAAATCACAGTGAGAATCCCGAGAGTGGACATGGTGCCTGCTTCTGATGACCCGGGGACATCAAACACCGTGATTCAACGCAAAACAAATATTAGTACGATTTTATCGCTTCTCTCAATCGTTTACAAGGCTTCCGTTGGAAAATCACGAAAATGCCAAACAGCAGGTCGCGCGAAGACGGACATCGACCTTTTATGTACCAGTTCGGTCAGCCATTGGTGCGGCGATCCCTTCGATTTCGACGAGCAGTTCCGGCCGACAGACATCGGCAACCGTATAAAGAATCGGCACGTTCGGGCAACGGGCCTCGCAGAGCACTCGAATCGCCTCCGCATCGGCGGGCCGTTTGATGTAAACCCGAAGCGAGAGGAAATCGGACAGCCCGGTCTCGAAACCGTCGATTCCGTGCCGCCGCATGTTGCTCCCGGACACGAGCGCTTCGATATTCTCAAGCGTCAACCGCGTCTGCATTTCCGGGTCGTCGTCGTATCGGCTTTCCGAATCGGTGATCCCGGCCGTGCCGGAGACGAAAATCCGGACGGCTTCGCCGCTCTTGAGGAGCATCGCTCTTGAAAATTTCGGGCTTTGCGGACTGTAAACGGCTCCGTAATCGAATGCCGGGGTTTGGTTCGGATTCTCCAACGGAACGGCAAACACGTCTTTTCGTTCCGTCGTGAGGGCGATGCCGCCGATCGTCAAATCGACGTCGTCGGCCCCGATCCCGGTGCTCGCCGGATAAACGGTCGGCCCTTGATCATGCTTCGGCAACAAAGGGGCCAGGAAATTCCGGCCTTCGAAAAAATCGGTTCGGGCACGATTCAATTCCTTGTATCTTTGCGTGTCCCCCTCGGGCAGAACCAGGTGCCCTTGATACAACCAGGTTCGCAAAAGTTCATCGACCTGAAAGCCTTGGTTTTGCAGTTCGGATTCCAATTCCGCGAACGCGCTTTTCGAGCGTTCGTAAGAACCGACGGGGGATTCCCCGGGAACGATGTTGCCGAGCATCAACCAATCGAGCCCGTCGTATCGAACCCGGGTCGCGCGGTCGCCGGACCGGCGGATTTCAAGCGGAGCGGTTCCGTTCGAGGCGACGGCGTGCAATTCGATCGCGAGCTGCCCGCCGCCGCACGGAGCTTGCGGAACGTAGGTGCTCGCCGGCAGATTCGGCCCGTAAAATTCGGCCAGTTCGCGGCGAAGCAACTGCTTTTTTCCGATCTCGGCGAGAAACACCGTCTGGGAAACGACGCCGCCGAGAAAATTTTCCTCCTCAAGAACGGTTCGAATTTTCCGTAGCAGCGATTGGCATTGGGCCGGACAGTCGGGAACGGCCTGCCCATGCCCTTGGAAGGCGTTTTGACAGACGAGGTTGGTTTCGGGGACGGCCGCCAAAAACAGCTCGCGGATCCCGCCGTGCACCACGATTTTGTAGGAAAGATCGTCCCCCTTCCTTTTGAACTCGGTGATTCTCGCCGTAGTGTTGGACATCGCTTTTTCGGGAATCAAGGATAAAGAAACGGAAACGTAGCCCTATGGTCAGGAGAATGGCATTGTCGGTTTTATGAGCCTGCGAAAAAAATGGATTCGGTGTAACACGAACACTCGTGATCCCGACGGTACACCAAAACCAAACCGTTTGAGGGGGTTTCCGCCGTCCGCCGATCCTGCTATCCTGAAAGTATGCTTTTGATTCTTTCGAGGTTTTTTCACGGCCCGATCAAATTCGACCTGAAAAAACCTCCATATACTCAAGCCGGTTTAAAATTTTCGTCTTCAGTACGGCAGCGGCCCAACGAGGCCGCAGTTTGATAGGGGGCGAAGCCTACCGCCCATACCGGCTACGGTATGTCCAGTGTACCCAAAAAAGGTATGTTTGAAAAGAGAATGATGAAAAAGTCGTTGATCATCCCCAGGATAGGGGATAGGGGACGAAGAGTAGGGAGTCGTCAATCTTTGAACGACGACAAAAACCTGTCGTTTTTCGCCTGCCATCCATCTTCTTTCGCCTCCCCTCTGTCCTCTCTTTTTTATCTCTTCTCCTCTCTCCTCTTTCCTCTTGCCCTCTTTGGGGCTGACCTCGATTCCCGGGTCGTCAACGCCAATATCGACCGGGCGGTCAACTACCTCAAATCCAAACAAAAGGCGGACGGTTCCTGGGACGAATACATGGGAACGAATGCCGGGGTCAGTGCCCTCTGTACTTTAGCGCTGCTAAACGCCGGGTTGGACAAAAACGACCCGACGATCGACAAATCTCTTGCTTATTTGCGAAAATTTTCGCCGGGAACGATCGGCTCGTACTACAACGTCTATTCCGTGGCACTTCAAACGATGGTCTTTTCCCTCGCCGATCCGAGCCGCGATAAGCCCCTGATCCGACGAAACGCCAATTGGCTCGAAGAGAATCAACAAAAAGAGGGCCGCAATGCCGGCGGCTGGGGATATGGAAATACCTCGAAAATGGATTATGCCGACCTCTCCAATTCTCAATACGCGGTGCTCGCCCTTTACGAAGCGGAGCGGGTTGGCGTACGCTGCGATCCGGTGACCTGGGAATTGACGCGAACCTATTGGGAAAGAGGGCAAAACCGTGACGGTTCCTGGGGATACAAAATCCAAGACAGCGGCACCGGAAGCATGACCTGCGCGGGAATCGCGAGTTTTCTCATCGCCAACGGCATGGCGGAAAATAGCGGAGCCTTTGTCGAGGGAAACAACATCTTCTGCTGTCAAGGGAACGACGAAGTCGGCGAAAGCCGCATCCGGCAAGGGCTGAATTGGCTCGGCCGCCATTTTTCCGTTTCCTCGAATCCGAAAGGTCCGGGACATTACCTCTTTTACTACCTGTACGGCCTCGAACGAACCGGGCGGATGACCGGACACCGGTTTATCGGCGAACACGATTGGTATCGGGAGGGGACGGAATACCTGATTAAGCGGAAAGGGGAATTGCTCGCGTTTTGGGGCGCCCCAGGCCCGTCC
>JAVBQI010000166.1:0-3585 GCA_031549145.1 Thermoguttaceae bacterium
AAACGAGGGGGCGAGTTGTGCGGCGGAGCGATTGAACGGCAAGCGTTACAGCGACTGTTGGTTGACGAACCTCTTCGTCGCCGCTTCACTCGGCGGAACCAAAAAATCGCCCCTCAAAATACGAAAAGATTAGAAAATTTCATGCTATAGCATAAGGGGAAAATATGAAGAGGCCTTTCAATGTGGAAAAAAGGCATTAGCAATCGTTCCGGAGGGCGACCAATATTCTATACTTCGCGTACTTTGGTGGCCCAGCGCTGTTGAAGGCGATCTCGTTTTTGCGGAGGAATGTCTCAAGAAAGCGGATCAAATGAATCCGGCGAATTCGAATACTTCCATGCTGTGCTTTCTTGCCGCTCTCAACCAAGGTAGGAAAGATTATCAAAATGCTTTGGGGTATTATTCCCGGATGATTTCGCGAATTGAAACCCAGCCTTGCGAAGGTGAGATCACGACAACCGCATTGGATGAAGAGACTTTGCTTTCATTGAAAGAATCGATCACCTGGAAAATCCTGAAAATGCGGGCAAAGGTTTACGAAAAACTCGGCAGGACGGAAGAGGCGAAAAATGACCTTGACCGGGCGGCCGAGTTGGAAAAAGAAATCCCGCCTTCCGTACTGGCTCCCTATTTCGACAACGAGAATCCCGAGAAGTTGACCTTGTGGGTGATTAAGGACGATCAAGACTCTCCCGAAGCCAAGAGACTCATCGAAAAACTCAGGGAGATGGAGATTGAATAAGCCTATCGGCCTCGACGGTGGAGGCGAATAGAGCGTCGGGACGTTCGCGACCGTAGGTCGCGGCTCCGAACGAAACACTCCTTTTTGCAAAAGCGATATGGGAAGGCTCCGGCCGTGTCCAAAGTCCGCAAGCTGCACTTGCGGCTCTTTTGGGCTCCGGCGTCTGCGCCGCTCGGCTAAACGTGGGAGGGGTCGCAATGCCTCCTACATTTCGTAGAACTGGTCGATAAAGAGGCGGACGAGCGCGTCGCGGGCGAACTGCGCATCCTCCCCTTCGACGGAAAGCGTGAGCACTTCGCCGAACCCGGCCCCGAGGCTGAGCAACTGCAAAATGCTCCGGCAATCGGCTTCGATCCCCTTTTTGAGGAGTTTGGCCGTCGCGTGAAACGGTTGCAACAGTTCGCAGATCATCCGGGCGGCACGGAGATGAATGCCCGTGCGGTTGAGGACCAGCACGTTGATGCTCAATTTGGCGTCGGATATGGTGTTCATGGTCGTGTCTCCTTCAAAGATAGGTCAATGATCGAGCCAACGATTGACGACCACCGCCAAAAGGTTAGCTATCTAACCAATGAACCGCCAAAAATGAAAAAAGTTTCGCGGAAAAAAGATTTTCCGAAAAACCTGTCTCAGCGCATGTTTTGGTTGATCTGGTCCAAAACGGCGAAGAACGTGTCGAGGTCTTTTTTGGGGATTCCCCGCGTGATCGCCTTTTCAAACAACCGTAGTTCTTCACCGATTTTGTAAACAATCCGAATGCTTTTGTCCGTGAGGATGATTCTTTTCCAACGGGCATCGGCGGTGTCGGCCTCCCGGACAATCATGCCGTTTTTTTCCATACGTTGGAGAATCGAGGTCGCCGTGGGCCGACGGATATTGAATTCCTCTTCGATGTTTCTTTGATACACATCCTGTTTTCCAATGTGTTCGAAAAGAAAGCCGATAACCTCGCGCTGCATCTCGGTCGGCTGGGCGGCCCCGTCGATTCGGGTTTCCATTTCGAGAATGCGTCTTTTGAACTGGTTGACCAGTTTTTTGATTTCCAGGGCAATGCGTCTTTGTTTCATGGCCGCGTGTTCCCGTGGGAGAATTGGTTTGAATGCGAACCATTTTCGGCGATGTTGGTCGGAATGTCAAGAAAAAAATTTCGCTCTTCGCGGAAAACGGGAGTCAACCCAAACGGAGACAGTCGGAACCGCAGGTCCCGGCTCGTGGGGGCGGAGGCAAAATTTTTTCGGCAGGTTGTTTTTCTGGAACAGACGGTCTATATTTTTGAAATTGTGGCGGCGTCTTGTTTTTTCCCCCACTTTTCCCATCTTTCCCCGAACGTCTTTGCGAAAACCGATGAAAAATCAGCACACACCCTCTGTAACGTCTGATCGTTCCGCCAAGTCCCGAACCATCACCGGAGCGGTGAGCGCGGCGGGTGCGGCCCTCGGCCTTTCCCTCGCCCGGAGCGCTTACGCCGCCGGGAACGACCTGATCAAAATCGGCCTGATCGGCTGCGGCGGCCGCGGTCGCGGGGCCGTCGCCAACGCGCTTTCCAATACCGGGGCAGCGAACGTCAAGTTGACCGCCCTCGGAGATGCGTTCAAAAACATGGTCGAAGGGACCGTGCAGTTGATGAGCGACAGCTTCCCCGGAAAGGTCGATGTCCCCGAAGAACGGCGGTTTACCGGATTGGACTGCTGCGAAAAACTTTTGGCAACCGATGTCGATGTCGTTCTGCTCTGCGAGCCGCCGGGGTTCCGGCCGCGGCATTTCGTCGCCGCCGTCGAAGCGGGCAAGCACATTTTCGCGGAAAAACCGGTCGCGACCGATGCGCCCGGGGTTCGGATGTTTTGGGAAGCAAGCAAAAAAGCGAAGGAAAAAGGGAAAGTGATTTGCGTCGGGCACCACCTTCGTTTCGAGCCGAAACATTACGAGTCGATCAAGCGGATACACGACGGGGAAATCGGCGATCTGCTTTACATGCGGATTTTTTATAACGACGCCGGGGTCTGGACCCGGCCGCGTACGGCGGGCCAAACCGAGATGCAGCACCAGGTCAGCAACTGGTACTATTTCAACTGGCTCAGCGGCGATCACATCGTCGAGCAGCATGTGCACGACATCGATGTGATGAACTGGATCGCCTCGGACGGACACCCGCTTGAAGCGAACGGCATGGGGGGCCGACAGGTTCGGATCGGACCGGAATACGGCGAGATTTTCGATCACCACACCGTCGAGTACACCTATCCGGGCGGCATTACCGGCGTTAGCAATTGCCGTCATATTCCAAACTGCTGGAACGCGTTCAGCGAGCACGCCTACGGTTCGAAAGGGCACGTCGATATGGACGGGCACGGCCGGGTTACGCTTTACGCCCAAGGGAAGGAGCCGATTTCCTGGGAGCGGACTTACGACGGGCACCAGACGGAAATGGACGTCATGTTCGATGCGATCGCCCACGGCAAGGAAATGAATCTCGGCGAACGCGGGGCAATCGCGACGATGACCGCGATTATGGGGAGAATGGCCTCCTACAGCGGCCGGGTCGTCAAATGGGAAGAAGCCTTGAACTCCAACGTCGATCTCTTCCCGAAAACGCTGGCCTGGGATGCCGAGCCGGGACCGAAGCCGGGACCGGACGGGATTTATCCCTGTGCGAAACAAGGGATCACGATTGAATGGTGAAACTCGGGAAATTAAGAATTATGAATGGTCTTGTTTCTCAATTATTCCCAAACAAATTTTGGCAAACCGAGTCTTGTAAAGTGATTCAAAATTTTGCATCTCAATCTGGCTTCGGTCTTTTGACTTTCTTCGTTCCGATTTTTCAGGGTCGGACCGAAGATCGT
>JAVBQI010000193.1:0-5794 GCA_031549145.1 Thermoguttaceae bacterium
GATGGGAACCGAAAAGAGCAAGGGAACCAAGGTCTTCGCGCTCGCCGGGGATATCCAGAATTCCGGGCTCGTCGAGATTCCCATCGGCACGCCGCTCGGCGATTTGGTTTACGACGTCGGCGGCGGAATTCCGAACGGAAAGGAATTCAAGGCGGCCCAGATCGGCGGTCCGTCCGGCGGCTGCATCCCAAAGGAGCATCTCAACGTTCCGCTCGATTACGAAGCGCTCGCCGAACTCGGGGCGATCATCGGTTCCGGCGGACTCGTCGTGATGGACGAGGATTCCTGCATGGTCGACGTCGCCCGGTATTTTCTGGAATTCGTTCAGGAGGAATCCTGCGGGAAATGCGTGCCGTGCCGCGTCGGGACCAAGCGGATGCTCGAAATTCTCGAACGGATTTGCGAAGGAAAAGGAGTCGACGGCGACGTCGACAAACTGATCCGGCTCGGCGAAATGATCAAGGAGTCGTCGCTTTGCGGTCTCGGTCAGACGGCGCCGAATCCGGTTCTTTCGACGATTCGACATTTCGGACACGAATATCTCGAACATATCCGGGACAAGAAATGCCGGGCGAGCGTCTGCGCGGCGCTCGTTGCGGCTCCGTGTGAAAGTTCCTGTCCGGCGTTCGTCGACATTCCGGGCTTCGTCGCCCTGACCGGGCAGAAACGGTACTCCGAAGCACTCAAGCTTCACCGGGAACGGAATCCGTTGGCGGCGATTTGTTCGCGGGTTTGCTTCCATACCTGCGAGAGTAAATGTCGCCGGACCAGCATGGATGCGCCGGTTTCGATCCGTTCGATCAAGCGGTTCCTCGTCGACCAGGAAGTGATGATCCAGGTACCCGAAATGCTGGAGAATCAACGGAATGCGTCACGAAAAATCGCGATCGTCGGTTCGGGACCGGCCGGTCTCTCTTGCGGATATTTTCTCGCGCGCCTCGGGTATAAACCGGCGATTTTCGAGTCGCAACAGCGGCCCGGCGGAATGCTCGTCCAAACGATTCCCGCGTACCGTCTGCCGAGAGAAATCGTTGCGCGGGAAGTCCGGATGATCGAACGGATGGGCGTCCATATCCAGACGAACGCGGCGCTCGGCAAGGATTTCTCGTTGAAATCGTTGCGCAGCGAAGGGTACGACGCTGTGTTTCTCGCGATCGGCGCTCCGGACGGCGTGAAACTCGACATTCCGGGCAACGATATTTCCGGCGTCCACGACGCCCTCTCGTTCCTGCGGATGTACAACATGCGGGGTTCCGCGCCGGTCGGCAAAAACGTGATCGTGATCGGCGGCGGCAACTCCGCGATCGACGCCGCCCGGACCTCGCTCCGGCTCGGCGCGGATTCCGTAACGGTCGTGTATCGCCGTTCCCGTGACGCGATGCCCGCTTACGACGAGGAAATCGAAGAGGCCGAACTCGAAGGCGTCCGGCTCATGGTGCTGACCTCGCCGCTGAACGTGATCCACGAAAAGGGAAAACTCGTCGGACTCGAATGCGCCCCGATGAGGCTCGGCGAGTTCGACCGCAGCGGCCGGCGTCGGCCCGAAAAGGGACATGGTGAACCGTTCTGCATTCCGGCGGACCAGATTCTCACGGCGATCGGTCAAACGGTGGATCTCGCGACGCTGCTCGATCTCCCGTTGGAACAACAAAAGGAATTCGCGAAAATCGATCCCGTGACCGGCGCAACGAGTTTGCCTTGGCTCTTTGCCGGCGGCGATGTCGTGACCGGGCCGTCGTCGGTCGTCGAAGCGATCGCCGCCGGAGAACGGGCTGCCGTCGGGATCGACGCTTTGTGTAACGGAACGCCGAATCCGTTCTGGCGGGACACCAAACCGATCGACGTGCCGTTCGATTCCGATGCCGATCCGAGCGATGCGCCGCGGGAAAAGCCGAACACGACGCCGGTCGAACGCCGCCGTTACAATTTCGACGAAGTGGAGCTCCCCTGGACGGAGCCCGTCGCGGTCCGCCAGGCAAACCGCTGTTTGCGTTGCGATTATGGAAAACGATTACACCAGATTAAATAATCCATACCAGCCCCAAGCGTAAGCGCGGGGTGATATTGCGTTTGTGAAAGGTCAAATCACCCCGCGCTGACGCTCGGAGCTGGTACATGAAAACAACCGGAGAACGACCCATGATCCGTTTAACGATCAATAATATCGCCGTCGAAGTTCCGGATGGGACGACGGTTCTTGAAGCCGCCCGAAAAAGCGGCATTAAAATTCCGACGCTCTGCAATCTCGAAGGCCATCCGCCGCAGGGGGCCTGCCGTCTCTGCGTCGTCGAAGTCGAAGGCATGAAAACCTTCGCGGCATCCTGTGCGCTGACGGTCGCCGAAGGAATGAAAGTCGTTACGAACTCCGCGCGAGTCCGTCATGCGAGGCGCAACCTCGTCGAACTGCTCCTTTCCGAACACGACGGCGATTGCCAAACGTGTAACAGGAACCAGGATTGCGAACTTCGCGCCATCGCCGCCGAACTCGGCATCCAAACGGTCGAATTCGAAGGAGCTAAAACGGCGAAGTCGATCGATGTTTCGACTCCGGCGTTGATCCGGGACAGCGGCAAGTGCATCAAATGCCGCCGTTGCGTGACGATTTGCGGATACGTCCAAGGGGTTGCCGCTCTCTGGCCGCAATCTCGGGGATTCGACACGACGATCGGTCCGGCGTTCCACCATCAGCTCGGCGATGTAACTTGCGTCCAGTGCGGCCAGTGTGCGGCGGTTTGTCCCGTCGGCGCGATTACCGAACGAAATCAGATCCAGGACGTTTGGGCCAAGCTCGACGATCCGCTCAAAACGGTCGTCGTCCAGACGGCTCCCGCGATCCGTGCCGCCTTGGGCGAATGTTTCGGTTTGCCGCCGGGAACGCTCGTCACGGGGAAAATGGCCGCTGCGCTGCGACGCCTCGGGTTCGACGCCGTTTTCGACACGAATTTTACCGCCGACCTGACGATCCTCGAAGAAGGAACGGAACTCCTGACCCGGCTTCGGAAAAAACTGGTCGACGGCGATAAAACCGTTGCGCTGCCGATGCTGACGAGTTGCTCTCCCGGCTGGATCCGGTACGCGGAGTCGATGTTTCCCGATCTTTTGCCGAACGTATCGAGTTGCAAGTCGCCGATGTCGATGCTCGGTGCGTTACTGAAAACGTACTGGGCGAAACAACGCGGTCTCGAACCGTCGCAGATCGTGAACGTCGCCGTCATGCCGTGCACCGCAAAAAAATTCGAAGCGAGCCGACCGGAGTTGAGCGCCAGCGGAATCGGTGACATCGATTACGTTCTCACGACCCGGGAACTCGGCCGGATGATCTCCGAAGCGGGAATCGATTTCGCGTCGCTGCCGGACGAAGCGATGGATTCGCCGATGGGCAATTCGACCGGTGCGGCGGATATTTTCGCAAACACCGGCGGCGTCATGGAGGCGGCCCTGCGGACCGTTTATGAAATCGTGACGGGAAGGCCGTTCCCGGCGGAAAATTTGCACGTTGCTCCGATCGCCGGGCTGCAAGGCGTGAAAGAAGCGTCGCTCAAACTTGAGGACGTGACGGACGACTGGAAATTCCTTGACGGCGTAACCGTCAATGTCGCCGTGGCGCATGGACTTTCCAACGCGAAATCGATTTGCGAATCGATCCGAAGCGGCACCGCTCCGTGGCATTTCGTCGAAGTGATGTGCTGTCCCGGCGGCTGCATCGGCGGCGGCGGCCAACCGCGTTTCACGACGAACCAAACCCGAAAGGCCCGGATCGCCGCGATTTACGCCGAAGACGAAGGAAAAACGCTGCGTAAAAGTCACGAAAACCCGGACGTTAAAATATTGTACGAAGAATTATTGGGACATCCGCTCAGCGAAACGTCGCACCACCTGTTGCATACGGAATACGTCCCGCGAACCAGATGGTAAACTTCGCCTTCCGCCGGAAAAACAAAAGCCGGAATGGAGCGCAGCGCAATGACGGTTCGGAACGTTATTGACCGTCATTACGCCGGATTACCGGCTTCATTCCGGCTGCTGTTTTCGGCAAAAGCCTTATCCCAGGAGCAAAGCCATGCAAACGTTTTCCGTGGAAGTCGTCGACCATCCTGCCGTACGGTTGGTCGGCATGAAAATCCGTTCGACGTTGCCGAACGCTTCGATCGATTGTCCGGCTCTTTGGCAGCAATTCCTGCCGCGCGACATCGGCGAGCTTCTCGGCGGCGGCAAAAACGCTTATGGTGTGTCGATAATGCTCAACGATCACGAGTTTGATTATTGGGCGGCGGCGGAAATCGATCCGAAACTCCCCGTCCCGGACGACATGGAATCGGTGGAGCTCGCCCATGGAACCTATGCTTGTTGCTCGGTTCCCGGCTACAGTGCTCTCGACGCGGCCTATGAATATCTGTTGCATTGCTGGTTGCGCGACCAGAACACCTCTGCACGCGAACATCATGCCCACTGTTTCGAGCTTTATCCGAGTTACTGGCACCCCTCGATCGCTTTTCGTCTCTTTGTTCCCGTGAAACGAAAATGATTTGCGTCGATACGGTCGTACCGCTGATGATCGCCTTCGAGTATTCGGTTCATCGGGAAGTTGCATTGCATCAACTCCTCCAGTTTCACCGCCTGTTTCTCCGTCAAATTTTCCGGATTTTCAGATTTATTTACTCTTCGTCAACACTTTTTCCTTTTTTCTTCAACTTCAATTTCGCCACGTCCGGCTTCCACGTCTCGTCGCTCCACGGCACGTTTTCCGTAACGGCTCCGTGTTCTGGACAGACGATGCGGCACATTTGTACGAGAACCAGACCGGGATGTTCCAAAGCGGCACGAATTCGAAAAAGCGGTGAACGCAAGCGGTGTCGCAGGTCGCGCATTTCCTGCCGCATTCGGGTCGTTCGATTTGCTAGACGTCGCTCACGATGGATCGGAACGCAATTCTTCGCAAACTGGATCGACTGGAACGTCGGATCGAGACTCTCAAATCCGAAAACAAGACGCAGCGCAACGAAAACGCACAACTGAAAGAAACAATCAAACAATTCGCCGACGCCAAAGCCGCCGGGAAACCAGATTTTTCGCTCAATTATTCCTCTCAACGGAACGAACCTCCGGAAAAAACGAAAGACAAAAAACAATCGGAGAAAAACAAAAAAGACAAATCCCGTAAAAAAGCCGGACGAAAGCCCGGAAAAATCAAGCCCGATCAGGTCGGTCTCATCGAAAAAATCTTTCCCGAAAACGTCGAGCCGTCCCGATGCGTCCCGCGTCGCGAACAATTCGTCTGGCGTCTCGTCGACACCAAGGCTATATACGTACATTATCAAGTCCTCGCTCCGACCGACGCGAAGGATTGGGCTTTCGCCAGAAAATAAACCGCCAACTTTTGAGTGAGAGAGTGAGAGGGTGAGAGAGTGAGGGGAGTGTTTGCGAAAAAGGGGCGGTCAGGTGTTTCGAATTCAACCCCAACGGGGTTCAACAATGTAGCCGGGGGGGACCTGCCGTCCAGGCTTACAGGAGCTGCCGCTCCGGCGTCAAGTTTCCGTTCGGATAGTCGGCCCGAGCCGGACGGGCGATGAATGCTCCCGATCCTCACTTCCGAATACATATCGCAACGGTTATGATTTCGAAAAGAAAATACAACCGTCGTACTTTCCGTGCAGTAAGTACGGACCGAGAGCGAAGCGACCGTCCGACGGTTTCACACGGCGAGCGGAAGCTCCCGTAAGCCTGGACGGCAGGTCCCGAACAATTTTCGTTCCAGACCGAGCTTTTGCAAGTCGTCGCCGAACTCCCAGATCGT
>JAVBQI010000097.1:0-34461 GCA_031549145.1 Thermoguttaceae bacterium
TGCCGGGGACGTGCGTGTGCCCCTGGAAGCAGTATTTCGGGACGACGGCGAAGAGCCGTTCCATTTTCCGCTCGTCGTAGATTTCCTCCTGGAAGACGTATTCGTTCAGCGGGTTGCGCGGCGAGCCGTGCACGTAAAGAATGTCGTTTTCGCGATGCAATCTCGGGAGTTCCCCGAGAAAATCCCAACGGGCCGAGGCTTTCGGGTCGCGGCACTGTTCCAACTGCGCCCGGGTCCAGAAAATGGCCTGTTCGGCCCCGGCGTTAAACCCTTCGGGATCGAACTGGGCCGCTTGATCGTGGTTGCCCAACAGGCAGACCTTGACGCGTGACATCACCAGATCGGTCACCTCGATCGGGTTGGGGCCGTAGCCGACCAAATCGCCGAGGCAGTAAATCTCATCGACTTTTTGGGCTTCGATATCCTGCAAAACGGCCTGGAAGGCTTCAAGGTTACTGTGGATGTCGCTGATAATGGCTCGTCTCAAAAGGGCACCCGGTCCAATGAAAAGGAAGCGTTCGAAATAGCTGATCGCCGATCGGCTGGTCACCACTGGCTAGGAACATTATGCTTCAGGGGGGTGCCCGTGTCGATACCCCTGATTCCTGAAAATCGTTTTTTCGCTAAAATTCCTCTCATGTCGAAACTTTTGGCTCTGGAAAGCACGGAAATGTTCGGGAGTGTCGCCGTCTGGGACGGTTCGCGGCTCCTTTTCGAACAAACCTTGCAAAAGCGTAGCGCCCAAGGATTGGCCCCCGCGATCGCCGAGGTGCTCGCGGTCGTCGGCTGGCAGCCGTCGGAGCTGGACGCGGTCGCCGTCGGGATCGGGCCCGGCTCGTTTACCGGTCTTCGGGTCGGTCTGGTGACGGCGAAAATGCTCGCCTATGCGCTCAAAAAGCCGATTTTCGGCGTCGAAACGCTCCTCGCGTTGGCCGCCGGGGTCGGATTTTCGGAGACGATGCCCCGGCCGGACACGGTTTTTGCCGCCGTCGACGCCCAACGGGGTGAGGTTATCGCCCGGCGGTTCGCGATTTCCGCGAATCCCGAGGAACTGCCGACCGCCGAGGGTGAGGCGGAGCTGATGCCGCTCGACCGCTGGTGGGCCGCCGGAGCGAGCGGGGCAGGGGAGGGGGGGGCAATTTTGTACACCGGCCCGGTGCTTTCGCGGGTTGCCGAGCGGGCTCCGACCAGCGTGCGGCTGGCCGAGCTGAAACTCTGGTTTCCCAAGGCTTCGGTGATCGGCCGGATCGCGATGGGCCGTCTCGAACGCGGGGAGTGCGACGATCTTGGGTCGCTTGGCCCGATCTATTCCCGTCCCAGCGCGGCGGAGGAAAAGAAATTAAGAATTAAAAATTAAGAATTAAAAATGCAATCACGAGCCGCGTACTTTGTAACCGGGGGGAAGAGTCCGAACCGTTCCCTCCGCGTACACAGTACGCGGCTCGTGATGTTTGCTCGTTGCTGTCCCGGCTCGTTATTGTTATAACGGGAACTTTCGCTATAATGCGGAATTCCGTTATGATTTTCCAAACCCGTTTCGCGACACCATGCTCACGATCAGCGTTATCATCCCGGTTCGTAACGAAGCGCTCCATATCGAGGACGTTTTGAATCACCTCTTGGAGCAGGATTACGATCCGGAGCGGTTCGAGATTCTCATCATCGACGGGGAATCGACCGATGCGACCCGGGAAAAAGTGCAGGCTTACGTCGAGCGACACGCGAACATCCGGCTGCTGCACAACCCGAAGCGGCTCTCGAGCGCCGCCCGCAACGTCGGCGTGCAAAACGCGAAAGGTGACGTCGTCCTGCTGGTCGACGGGCATTGCCTCATCGATTCGCGCGAGATGCTGAAAAACGTGAACGCGGCTTTCGAAACCTCCGGAGCCGATTGCCTCGGTCGACCGCAGCCGCTTGAGCTTTCTCATGCGAGCCGGTTGCAGCTTGCGATCGCGGCGGCGCGGCGGTCGCCGATCGGGCATCATCCGGATTCGTTCATTTATGCGGGGAAGCCTTGCTTTTCCCCGGCGATCAGCGTCGCCGTCGCCTACCGCAAAGAGGTGTTCGAGAAGGTCGGGCTGTTCGACGAGCGATTCGATGCGGCCGAGGATTGCGAGTTCAACCACCGGATCGACCGGGCCGGTTTGAAATGCTATTTCGTTCCGGACATCGCCGTCCGCTACGTCCCGCGAGCGAGCCTTGGCGGGCTGTGCCGACAGCTGGATCGTTACGGCAGAGGTCGGATCCGGCTGGCGCGGAAGTACCCGGAGACGTTTTCCTGGAAAGGGTTTTTGCCGGCGCTGTTTGTGGCGGGGGTGATTATCGGGTCGTTGTATGGCCTCGTCCCCATTTTGGCCGGCCTGTTCAGTGCGGGAGAGAGTACGCTTTTTTGGCTGAAGATTCCCACCGCCATTTATTTGGCCGTGATTTTGTTGTACTTTCTGATCGTGCTCGGCGAATCGGTCCGGATCGCCGTCAAAAGTCGGAATTTGTCGCTTTTGCCGTATTTGCCCCTGGTTTTTGTGACGATTCATTGTGCCTCGGGCGGCGGTTTGCTGGAGGAAGCCCTGTTACCGAAGGTCCGGATTCGGCCTGAGCCGGAGCAGGGGAGGGTAGCCGAAAAATAGGGAAGGGGAGGGGGATTTTTTGAGGGGAGCCCCCTGCCCCCGCGTGTTTGCCCCAACAACGAGCCGGGACCTGCGGTCCCGACAACGGCCAAAACGTGGTGTTTTTTCAGAGTTGTCGGGACCGCCGGTCCCGGCTCGTTGTTGGTTCGTTGGTCGTTCGCAATTTCCTTTAACTTTTTCCCATCGACAATCGTGAGTTCTTCGCTTTCCAACGAATATCTCGGTTCCTACCGGCTTTTAAAAGTCGTCAACCTCGGTCAAAGCAGCCAAATCTGGCAGGCTTATGACGATGCCAATCGGAGGTATGTCGCGATCAAAACGCTCCAGGAGAAATGCCTCAAGGACGCCGAGCAGATCGCCTTTCTTCGGCGCGAGTACGAAGTCGCCGGCGGGCTGTCGCACCCGAAATTGGTTCGCGTTTACCAATTCGGCACCGACCGCGGCATTCCCTACCTCGCTTTGGAATGGTGCGCGGCGCCGAATTTGAAAGCCTGGATCAACAAAGGTTACGGTCAATATGCCAAGTATCTCCCGAGCATCATTCCGGATATGGTCGAAGCGCTCACCGCCTTGCACGGGGCCGGCTGGGTGCATCGAGATATCAAGCCGGACAATTATCTTTACAGCGAAGAGACCGGATTGAAGTTGTTCGATTTCTCACTCGGTCGGAAAAAGCCAGGGTTGATGGGCAAGCTGCTCAAGTTCGGCTCGAAAAAGGTTCAAGGAACGGCGAGTTACATGTCGCCGGAACAGATTTTGGGACAGCCGGTCGACGAGCAAGCCGACATTTATTGTTTCGGTTGCGCGATGTTCGAGTTGCTGGGCTGCCGGCTGCCGTATACTGGCGGGACGATCAACGAGCTGCTGCAAAAGCACCTGAGCGGCCCGATTCCGCCGGTTACCGCCCGCAATCACAACCTATCCTCTGAAATCGGAGAAATCGTCAAACTTTGTATGGCCAAAAACCCCAAGGACCGTCCCAAAAGCAGCGCCGACCTTTTCACGATGCTTAAAAAAACGCGACTTTTCAAGAAGCCTCCTTCCGAATCAGATATACAGTAGCGTTTAGCCGAGCGGCGCGGATGCCGATGTTCCGGCTGCCGCCCGGTACTCTTTATTGCGATTAAAAGGCAGGTATTTACTGTATTTTCTTTCCGGAAAATTCCGATATAATACTGTTATTCTGTGTTGTTGATTAGGCAAAATGCAAAAACTTTGCGGATTGCGAAACCTGCGAGGTCCGTTTACGGGGGCAAGCCTGCCGATTCGACCTTTTGATTTATTCTTTGATTGAGCGATGCCTCCTACGGAACAACGATTGTCTTTCGAGCGCCCGATTTTCGAATTGGAATCGCGGCTGGAAAAGCTGAAAAAAAGCAACACGACCCCGGGCGTCCGGGAAGAGATTCAGCGGTTGCACAAAGGGTTGCTCGAACTCCAGAAAAAAATATACGCTTCCCTTCGCCCCTGGGAGACGGTCGAGGTCGCCCGGCACCCCGAGCGACCGCAGACGGTCGATTACCTCGAATTGGTGTTCGATGAGTTCGTCGAATTGCACGGCGATAAGTTTTTCGGAGACGATCGGGCGATCCGGACCGGTTGGGCCAAATTGGACGAATTCAAGGTAATGGTCGTCGGTCACCAAAAAGGCCGGACGCTCAAGGAACGACTCAGCTGCAATTACGGCTGTGCTCACCCGGAAGGGTATCGCAAGGCGATCGGGAAAATGAAGCTCGCCGCCAAATTCGGCCTGCCGGTGATCTGTCTGATCGACACCCCGGGGGCCTTCCCCGGGATCGCGGCCGAAGAGCGCGGCGTCGCCCAGGTGATCGCCGAGTCGATGTTCGAAATGTCGATCCTCCCGACGCCGATCATTTGCGTCGTGATCGGAGAAGGGGGCAGCGGCGGGGCGGTTGGAATCGGTGTCGGCGATCGGGTCGCGATGTTGGAGCATGCCTACTACTCGGTGATCACCCCGGAGGGATGTGCCGGTATTCTTTGGAAGTCGCACGAGTTCAAGGACAAGGCGGCCGAAGCTCTCAAGATCACCTCGAAGGACCTCGTCCGACTCGGCGTGATTGAGGAAGTAATCGAGGAGCCGATTGGTGGAGCGCATCGGGATTTGCATTGGACCGCTTCGCGATTGAAGCACTTTTTCCGCAACCAACTCCGGGAGCTGACGAAGATTCCGACAGCCGAATTGGTTGAAACCCGATACCGGCGTTTTCGGCGGATGGGCGTTTTTCTGGAACATGCCCAGAACGAAATTCTCGAGCAACAGGCCGTCGAGACCGAGTCTTGAGAACCTGTTCAATGAGCCGGGACCTGTGGTCCCGCCTGCTGCGCGACCGTTCGCGAAATTCGTGTTTAGCACAAAAACCTTCATACAATCGTTCAGCTCGAATACATGATTGTTTCAATATACGAAGATCGACATATCTTACTCAATTTGTGCGGTTGAACCAGAGAATGATTGGCCGTTAAATTCTGAACCGTGTCCTAAGAACCAGCTCGAAACCCAAAAGGCCGCCCCGATATAACGTCCGATAATGTTTCTTATGTTCGGTCAATGGGCGTTCGGATGCCGGATTGGCCGGACCCGCGACGTGCCGGGAATTTCAGGTCCGTTGCGGGTTTTGTGCGCTTTGCGGAATTTGTGTCCGCACGACCGGTTGTCATCGGACGCACATTTGATTGTCGGAGAGCCTCGAATCGGACAAGAAGATCAAGGCCGAATTCGAGTTCGTGTCGTTTCGTCGCATTTGAAACCGGGCGCTGACGCCTCCGGCTGTTGTCCGATTCGAGAAGTTTTGTATTAAGGCGTTGCTGATCCAAACGTGAGCCGCTAGGATATGAGCGGATGAGATATACCGTAGCCGATATGGGCGGCAGGCTTCGCCCTCTGTCAAATCGCGACCTCGTTGGGCCGCTGCCGTATTGAAGATGGAAATTTTAAACCGGCTTGAGTATATTTGCTCCTCGTTGATTCTTTGAGACGACCTGCTTCTATCACGAAACCCCCTTGCTATGAAAAAAATCGAAGACTATATCGCTTCTCAAAAAGACCGTTACCAATCGACGCTGTTCGAGTTCCTCCGCATTCCGAGTGTCAGCGCCGATCCGAAATACAAAGACGATTTGCTCCGGGCGTCCGGCTGGTTGAAATCGCTTCTTCTCGAACTGGGCTTCAGGGCGGAGACGATCCCAACCGACGGCAACCCGCTGGTCTACGCCGAAACCCCGCCGGTTCCAAACGGGAAGGTTTTGCTCGTTTACGGACATTACGACGTCCAGCCGCCCGATCCGCTTGAGCTTTGGAAGACCCCGCCGTTCGAGCCGACCGTCCGGGACGGCAACGTTTATGCGCGAGGGGCGAACGACGACAAGGGACAGTTTTTGACCCATGTCTTCGCCGGAGAGGCCGTTCTCAAAAATTCCGCCCCCCTGCCCTGTCAAATCAAGTTCCTTTTCGAAGGCGAGGAAGAGTCGATCGGCAGTGTCGCTTTGTCGAAATTTCTGGAAAGCGAAACGAACCGCCGCAAGCTCGCGTGTGATTGCCTGATCGTGAGCGATTCCAGTATGCTCAGCGAAAACCGACCGGCGATCACCTACGGCCTGCGCGGGATCGTCGCCTTCGAGTTGTTTCTCAAGGGGGCCTCGCGCGATTTGCACAGCGGCGATTTCGGCGGGACGGTTTTCAACCCGGGCATCGCTCTTGCGAAGATGCTCTCCGAGCTGATCGACGGCAGCGGCAAAATCACCGTCCCGAATTTTTATGAGGACGTGCTTCCGATCACCGATTTGGAAAAAGAGGCCTTCGACAAGCTCCCCTTTGACGAAAAAGAGTTTTTCGCGAAAATCGGCCTTTCCGAGGGATTCGGGGAAGCCGGCTACACGACCTTGCAGCGTCGCTGGGCGAGGCCGACGTTCGACATCAACGGGATCACCTGCGGGTATCAGGGGGAAGGGTCGAAGACGATCATCCCGAACCAAGCCTCGGCGAAGTTCACTTTCCGGCTGGTCCCGAACCAGGACCCGAAAAAAATCGCCGAAAATCTGAAGCCGATGCTCGAAAAAATGCTCCCGCCCGGCATTGAAATGGAGCTTAAATACGAACACGGGGCTCCCGGGATGGTTGTGCCGCTCGAAAGCCCTTACATCCGAACCGCGGTCGGAGCCCTTGAGAAAACGTTCGGCGTTCCCCCCGTTTTTACCCGGCAAGGCGGCTCGATACCGATCGTTTCGGAGCTTTGTGAGCGTTTGAACGCCGAAGTTCTGCTCATCGGCTGGGGGCAGGACGACGACAACTTGCATGCCCCGAACGAAAAGTTTTCGCTCGAAAATTTTCGCCGGGGAATCTTGGCCAGTGCCCGGATCATCAGCGAAATCGCGGGTTGGTAGCGTTTTAGCGACTTGGCGGTCAGCGGCTTAGCAGTTTGGCATCAGGCAACCGCGTTTTCTAAGCTGCTAAGTCGCCCATATCACCCCTCGCCGATGCTCGGGGCTTGGTATTAGAAACGGTTTTGCGGGCCGCCGACCCCTCTTTGCAGTCCGGAAAAATCGTCTATAATCGACTTCTTAGCCTTGTTTTGGCGATTGAATGATTGAATTTGAGAAAATCCTCTCTTCGTATTCCCCGTTTGGGGGGCTGAATCGAAAAATGACCATTGACAAAAGTTTAAAAATCCGAAAAGGAATTTCCCGCTCCCGAAACGTCTTGACCCGGGCCGAACGGATTACCCGGCTCCAGGAACAAGATCGCTGGACCGAGGAAGATGGTCCCGTCGGACTCCCCAAGGTTCGCGTCTATAAGGTCGTCTTGAAGAAGAAAAAGAAGAAGAAGGGCGAAGAAGAAGGGGCGGCCGCCGCTGCGACCCCCGCCGCCAAGGGAAAAGCCGCTCCCGCCGCGAAAACCGCGAAAAAATAATCATTATTTAGCAGGTCCCTCGATTTGCCGGTACCCCGCGTTATTGACATCGGGGGCCGCGCTATGGTCTTGTTCGCAATTCCTACTCCCCTGCTCTTCCCTATGCGCTACGAAAAAAGTCACGAAATTTTTGAAAAGGCGCGGCAATTGATTCCCGGTGGGGTCAACAGTCCGGCCCGGGCGTTCGGAGCGGTCGGCGGAAACCCCATCGTTATGGACCGAGGGGAGGGGGCTTATCTTTTCGACGTCGACGGGAATAAGTATCTCGATTACGTTCAATCCTGGGGACCGCTCATTCTCGGGCACCGGCATCCGCTCGTCCTCGAAGCCCTGGAAGCCGCTCTCGCGAAGGGAACCGGCTTCGGAACTCCGGTCGAAGCGGAAAACGAACTGGCCGAACTGCTGATCGCCGCCGTTCCTTCCGTCGAAAAGGTTCGGCTTGTCAATTCCGGAACTGAAGCGACCATGAGCGCGATCCGTCTCGCACGGGGATACACCGGTCGGGACAAAATCGTCAAATTTATTGGCAATTATCACGGGCATGTCGATCCCCTGCTCGTCGCGGCCGGAAGTGCCGCGGCGACACTCGGAGTGCCGAATTCCCCCGGAATTCCCGCAGGGACGACGCAAGACACTTTTCTACTCCCTTACAACGACGTCGAGGCCTTTCACAAATTATTCGAGGCCCACGGCAAGGAGATCGCTGCCGTCATCGTCGAGCCGATCGCCGGAAATATGGGCTGTATCGCCGGAAGTTCCAACTTTCTCTACGAATTGCGGCACCGGACCCGCGATTACGGGGCCGTCCTGATTTTCGACGAGGTGATGAGCGGTTTCCGCGTCGATTACGGCGGAGCCCAGCGACGGTTCAGCATCACGCCCGATGTTACGACGCTCGGCAAAGTGATCGGCGGCGGCCTGCCCGTCGGGGCTTACGGCGGAAAAGCCGAAATCATGGACGCCGTCCTTCCCGTCGGGAAAGTCTTTCAAGCGGGGACCTTGAGCGGCAACCCGCTCGCCTGTGCCGCCGGAATCGCGACACTCCGTTATCTCCGGGACGAGAATCCCTATCCCCAGCTCGAACGTAAGGCCGCGATGCTCGCCGAAGGGCTTGAAGACGAGGCTCGCGACGCCAAAATCCCGGTCGTGCTCGAACAATGGGGGGCGATGCTGACGCTTTTCTTTCTCGGAAACGACCATTCGGACAAGCCGGTCGCCGAGCAAAACGCCGCGCTCAGTGCCGGAGGGAATAAGGTCGTCCCCGCCGCCGGCACGAGCTCGTCCGGAAACTGTTTTTCCAACAAAATCGTCGATTGGACGACCGCTTCGGCGTGCGATACGAAGCGGTACGCCGATTATTTCTGGAAAATGCTTGAACGCGGATTTTACCTTCCGTGCAGCCAGTTTGAGGCGTTCTTCGTTTCGACGGCCCATACCGAGGCCGACATTCTCGCGACGATCAAGGCGGCCGGGGAAGTTTTCAAGACGCTTTCCTGAACCAAAAATTTCGGGTACAATACACATCGAGCCGGCTGCGTCAGCTGCCGGTTGGTCTCCGTCCTTAAAGCCTCCGTCTCCCTTGGTTACCTATACCGTCTAAGATACCGAACTGAACTTCTGGTCAAGGCTGTAGGCTGTAGGGCCCGGATTTCAACCGTTCCCTATAGTCTACAGCCTACAGCCTTGTCGTCGTTTCGAGGTCGAGGTCATCGACAGGACAAAACAAGTGAGACAGTACAATTCCTTTTTTCCCGGCAAATGTCCGAACGAATCGACCTCCGTACCCTGCGCGATCCGGCTCCGGCGATCACTAAGGCCGTCGAAGTCCTCCGCGCCGGAAAACCGGTCGTTCTCCCGACGGAAACCGTCTACGGAATTGCCGCCCTCGCGTCCGATTCCGAGGCTGTCGAGCGGCTGCTCGCCCTCAAGGGCCGTCCGCTCGGAAAGCCGCTCCCGGTTGCGATTTCCGGCCGGAACATGCTCGAAGAGCTCCTGCCTGATTTGGACGAGCTGCAACGCCGTTTGACCCGGCGGTGTTGGCCCGGCCCGATCACGCTCGTTCTGCCAGGAACGATCCCCGGCAGCTTCGCCGCCGAACTCCCGATCCCGGTCCAAAGGGCGATCATGCCCGAAGGTTGGATCGGCTTTCGGGTTCCGAATCACCCGATTCCCCTCGCGATTTTGCGGGAACTGGGCGAACCGCTCGTCCTGAGCAGTGCCAATAAAGCCGATCAGGGGGAACTTTCCGACACCGGGGAGATCGCCCGGGTCTTTGGCGAAGAAATCGGCCTGTACCTCGAAGACGGTCCGATTGCGAACCGTAAACCCTCGACGGTCGTTCAGGTCGAGGCCGGAAAATGCCGGATTTTGCGGGAAGGAGCGGTCGTATCGGCTTCGATCGACCGGCTAACCGCGAAAATCATCGTTTTCGTTTGTACCGGCAATACTTGCCGCAGCCCTATGGCCGAGGCGATTTGCCGCGGCCTGATCGCTTCCCAACTCGGCTGTTCGATCGACGAATTGGAGGGTAAAGGGTATCTCGTGATGTCGGCCGGAATCGCGGCGAGCGGCCAATCACCCGCTTCGGAAACGGCGGAGTGGGTGATCGAACAGCGAGGGCTATCCCTCGCGGATCATCAGTCGCAGCCGGTTTCCGAATCGCTCATCCGGTTCGCGGACCGGATTTATGCGATGACCCGGGGACACCGGGAGACGATCCTTTCGTACTGGCCGGACGCCGATGCCCGGCTCGAAGTGCTCCGGAGCGACGGCGGCGACATCTCCGACCCTTACGGCGGCAGTTTGGGCGATTACGATCGCTGCGCCGACCAGATCGAAACCGAATTGCTCAAGCGAATCGACGAACTTCTCTGACCCCCTGCCCTGCCCCGCCGTTGACGAGCCGCGATACAACGAGCCGCGTTCTGTGAACGCGGGGGGAAGAGTTCGATCCGTTCACTCCGCATACGCAGTACGCGGCTCGTAATACGTTATATTCGCGTCGAACACAATGAACACTTACCATATCACTTTCGGGACCTACGGCACCCGCCTTCACGGCGGCGAGGCTCCGACGGTATATCATGCGAAAAATCGTCCCGGTGAACCGTTTGTTGCCCCACATGCAGAATTGCGGGAGGAAAATCGTCGGCGGATGAAAGAAATGCCCTGCTTGTTTGACACCGAACCGCGTTTGTTCGTGGAAACCGAAATTCCGGCAATTTGCGACCAAGGCGGCTGGACTTATCACGTTGCCGCTGCGCAGGAAAATCATCTTCACATTCTTCTCTCGGCGGAAACCGATCCGAAAGCAGTGCGGCGCTGGCTCAAAACCTGGCTTGGACAGGCGTTGGACGAAAAATATGGAAAGCGAACCTGGTTTGCCAAAGGAGGTAGCGGCAAATGGGTTAATGACGAAGATTATTTCAATGCCGTCTATCAATATATTTTGAAACAACGAACTCATCAGAGTAAATAGAACCGCACGAGCCGCGTTCTGTGAACGCGGGGGGAAGAGTTCGATCCGTTCACTCCGCGTACTCAGTACGCGGCTCGTAATAATAACCCCCATGCTCATCCTCGCCAGTCGTTCGCCCCGCCGCCGGATGCTCTTGCAACAGGCCGGCTACACCTTCGATGTGATCCCGGCCGACGAAACGGCAGAAGACGATCCGCTGCCCGGTGAGGCCCCGGCCGCGTTCGTCGTGCGGCTCGCCCGGCAGAAGGCGGAAAACGTCGCCCGCCGGATCGACCGCGGAATCGTGCTCGGCTGCGACACCGTCGTTCTCTGCGACGGCCGAATTCTCGGCAAACCGACCGATCGTGAGGACGCCCGGGCGATGTTGCGGTTCTTACGCGGCCGACGGCAATCGGTGTTGAGCGGCCTCTGCCTTTGGCCGGTGCCCGAGGGTGAGATTCTTTGCGAAACGGCGGAAACCCTATTGGAAATGGCCGCACTGTCCGATGAGCGGATCGAGGAGTACCTCGATTCCGGTCTCTGGGAAGGCAAAGCGGGCGGCTTCGGCTACCAGGATCGCAACGATTGGCTGAAAATCACCTCCGGCAGCGAATCGAATATCGTCGGCCTCCCCCTCGAATTGTTGGAGCGGTTGTTAAGCGAGCCGCGTACTGCGTACGCGGAGTGAGCGGATCGAACTCTTCCCCCCGCGTACGCAGTACGCGGCTCGTGGGACGCAACGATTGTCTTTCGCCGGGAGGGTGTGTAGAATTAGGACAACGAGCTTTGTTACGTTTTTCACTCCCCTGCCCTACCCTTTTGGTTATGTCGAAAGAGCCTATCGTTTTGAGTTCGGATCAAAAGCGACGCATTTTTCAGGCGGTCGGCCGCCGGGTCGCAGCGATCGTTACAAATACGCCGGGCGTCAAGCCGCGTTCGGAACTTGGCGATTTGGCGGACAAAATCGTTCTGGGTGCCTTCGTCAGCCTCAAACGGCAAGGGCAACTCCGCTCCTGTATGGGCTGTCTCGCCGAAACCTTTCCGCTGGTCGATGCCTTGGATAACGCCGCCGCCCGGGCCGCCCGGGACGATCCGCGTTTCTCTCCCATCACCCCGGCCGAATTGCTCGAATTGGATATGGAAGTTTGGGTTCTCTGGGGAATCCAACAAGTTCATGTTTCCGGAAAAGAGCGTGCCGGAGCCGTTGAAATCGGTCGGCACGGCATTATCCTCGAACGGAACGGGAATCGCGGGCTGCTCTTGCCCGGGGTCGCCCTCGAATTCGGTATGAACGCCGAAGCCTTTTTGGAAGCTTGTACCAACAAGGCGAATCTGCCTCCCGGAGCCTGGGCCGAGGATTCCGTCCGGTTTTCAACATTCGAGGGGCTCGCGATCGGCGGGCCGCTTTCCGAGGTTGAGATTCGCGATCCCGCGGCCCGGGCGGCGATAGGCCGGAGCGGACCGCGGGCGACGATGATCCAAAAGCCGGGGGGCCCTTCGATCACCGATATCAAGAAGCTTTGCGAGATGTGTCAAAGCAATTTTTTTCTTTGCCTCGAACGAATGGCCCCGAGTTATGTTCGACCCGATGCTTTCGACGGCAACGTCGCCGGAATCGCGATTTCGGTGCAGTTTCCGGACCGACCGCTCATGGTCTGTTCGAAGATCGGGATCAAAAACGACGTTCCGCTACAATCTTCGCTGACCGAGCTGGTGACGGTATTGACGCAACAGGTGTTGCGGTTCGGGGCGACGCACCAGGAGCGGTTGGACGCCCAGTTCGATCTGACGGTGTTTTGGGACCCGGTGATTCAGGGGACGGCGGAAAACCACGACCTTTCCCATGTCGATCCGATGCGACGGAGTCTGATGGTCGCCTCGAAGAGCGGCTGGGTCCTTCAATACAACCCGGAAGTACCGATGCCCGCGATCCTGAAGGAATCGCTTGAGTTTTTGCAGGTGAGCGACCGTCGGGAAGCGCAGCTCGTCGCGTTCGAAACGGTTTCGACGACGCGGCATTTGTTGGCTTCAAGCCTCTCGAAGCCGATTCTCGGACCGGCGGAACGGCAACCGGCGGTCGCGGGTTCGTTTTATCCGAGCGACGCCGCGTTGATGAACGCCGAGCTGGACCGGATGTTCGCCCCGGGGCCGATTACGGCGGAAGAAGGGTTTTTCGGCTCGAACCGCCCGCAACCGGAACCGTTGCATGGGGCCCATGTTCCTCCGGGCTGTGACCCGAGCGGGGGAATCCGTTTCGGCAGCAGCAAGAAAAAACGGCGGTTTTCGCATCCCGGAGCGTATTACTCGGCGGCATTGGCCCCGCATGCCGGTTGGGTTTATTCCGGACGGTTGGCCGCCCAAACGTTGGGCCGAATTCATTTTCCCGATACCGCGATTATTTTCGCCCCGAAACATCGACCCGGCGGGCCGGATTGGGCGGTCGCCCCGCACAAGAGTTGGGTTTTGCCGGGCCAAAACGTCGAATCGGACGTCGTTCTGGCCCGGGGAATCGTCGAAGCGGTCGATTTGATGCAACTGGACGCTGTCGCCCACGCCCAGGAACATGCGATCGAGGTGCAGCTGCCGATCATCGCCCAGCTGTCCCCGTCGACGAAAGTGGTCGGTATCGTGATGCACGGAGGGATGTGGGAAGTGCTGCAGGAAGGTGCGATCCAATTGGCGGAGTTTTTGCGGCAACTCCCGCAAATGCCGCTTTTGATCATCTCCTCGGACATGAACCATTACGCTTCGGAGGAGGCGACGCGGAGTGTCGATCGGTTGGCCTTGGACGCGATCGAGAGCCTCATTCCCGAAACACTTTTGGAGACGGTCGCCGATAACCGTATTTCGATGTGCGGGGCGTTTCCGGCGGCATTCGTGCTCGAAACCTTGCGGCAATTGGATTTGCTGCACGAATGCATCCCGGTCGGTTACACGACCAGCGCCGAAGCCTCGGGCGATAGGAGCCGGGTCGTCGGTTACGCCGGGCTGCTGTTCCGTTGAAAGACGACCGATTTTGTGCTTTTTATTCCTTCAAAACGAGCCGGGACCTGTGGTCCCGGGCTGTCTCCGTCTTCAATAGAGACGTTTCTCGCTATGAATGTGCCCGGGACCGCAGGTCCCGGCTCGTTGTTGCGCTCGTTGTCGTTCCGTCAAGAAAAAAATAAGCGGAGAGGACAGGATTTGAACCTGCGGAGCCCTTACGAGCTCACGGGTTTAGCAAACCCGCGCATTCGACCACTCTGCCACCTCTCCGAGCGTTTCCCAAAGATACCGGAAAAACCGGCTTTCTTCAAGGGCGGAAAATCGAAAATTCTTGAAAAAACCCTGTTTTTGGCCCGTCAAATTGCTCTTGTACGGGATTGCGGAATTTCTTACCATTCGCGCCTCTCAAAGTTCCCATTTTCGAAATTTCACTTTAGAGGTGAAGATGTTGAAGATTTCGGCACAGGCCTTACTCCTTACGATATTCCTCGGATACGCGACCGATTCCGCTTTGGCCCAACCACAAGGCGGGAATCCCCAGACGGCGGCAACGCGGCCCGAGGTCGCTGCCGCCCCCGTTCCGCTGCACCGGAAAATTTATCCGATTCAGAATATCCCCGCCGATGAGGCTCGCGCCCGGCTGCGGAACCTCTTGCCGGAGGATTTGGCTCGTTTAAGCCTCCTGTTGGTCGATCCGAAGGCGAACGACCTGTTCGTCCAGGGACCGAAGGGGACCTTGGAGATCGCCGACCGGCTGCTCCCCCCGATGCAGCATTTCAACGAGGGGGTTACGGTCGGCGTCCTGCCTCCGAACGACGTTTATTCCCAAACGCCGCCGCCTCGCAACCTGCCCCCCTCCCCTTCCCCGAGTCCTGATCCTTCTCCCCGTAACGAGGCGGGAATGTATCGACAGGTCGGCGTTCAAGGGGATGAGCTCCAGAAAAATCGGATTTCCCAGTCGAATCAGGCCAGTTTTGTTCCCCCTGCTCCCGTGTCGTATGCCGGAGAGACGGACGTCGCTCCCTCTTACCCCCCTGCCCTGTCCCGGGAACCGGCTGCCGCGCCGCTCCCCTCCCCTGCCCCTCGGGCAAAGCCTGTTCCGGCCGCACCGCCGCTCGGACAGGAATCCTCCCGGAAAAAACCGGACGCCCCGCCCGCCTGCTCGAAGGTTTATCGTTGCGTCGTCGACGATGTCGTCGCCTTCGAGAAGGAACTGTACCGATATTTCGGTGATGATCCGACAATCACGTTTACTTTTTCCGAGGACAAAGAAAGCCGGGTTTTGCGGGTTGTCGTCTTGGCTTCGGAAGATACGCAATTGCAATTCGGACAAACTTTGCGGGAAATGGGGGTCTTGCTTTCCCAAAACCGGAATGCGGAAGGCGATCATAACGGCAACGTCTTGGAAGTGGTCGGCGAAAAAACCGTGGCCCAAGGTGCTCTTTCGAAAAGCCGGAACATGTATGTTCCGCGAAAAGTAACCTTGGGAAAAATCGAACGGGTGCTGCAGGCCGCGTTCGGCCGACGGCTCATTCGAAAAGAGGGCCCGGCGGAAAAAACGGAGGTTTCCCAGGAATCGGGCCGGGCCCGGTACGATTTGGTTCTCCAGAAAGAAGAACTGAAAAAAGGTTGTACGATCGAAATCGACTTCGATAACAAGCGAATCGTTCTCGAAGGGGATCGGGACGTCTGCGAGCAGATGGTCCGATTGATTCAGGTGATCGACCAGACGCCGCCGCCGGACGGAATCCAACGGAAAATCATCCCGATCCGCGCGGTCGGGGGAGCACACAATTCGGACAAAGCGGTCGATCCGCTCGCGCGATCGCGGCGGCCGTCCGAACCGGCGGCCGTCAAACAGCCGATCCGGCAGGTCGTTTACAAAATGCAGCAGGACGAATCGGGCGGCGAAACCGGCGGTTTCGGCGGAGCCATGCAACCGTTCGGGCCGGGAATGCCCGGGATGGGCGGTCCGGACATGGGCGGGTTCGGGGCACCGGGACTCGGGCCGAACGAACCCGGGGCTTACGGGAATCGCGGCGACGGATTCGATTTGCCGCAAACTCTGAACATCGTCCCTTTGCCGGCGCTCGATATCATTTTGTTCGAGGGGACCGGAGCGGAACTGAAGCGGCTTCAGAAAATGATCACCGACATCGAGGAGTTGATGCAGCAATCGCAGGCGGAGCTTTTCGTTTACAACCTGAAGAACACCGACTGTATTTCGATGAACGAAATGATCGCCGATGTCTTCCGTTATATGTCGTTCCTGAGCAAGCAGGGAGCCGTTCAGCTTTTTCCGCTCAGGAACCCGAACGCGATTCTTTTGGTCGGTTGGGGGAAGGCCTTTGAAGATATGAAGGCGTTGATCGAAACGCTCGACCAGCCGATTTCGGAGCCCGGGAGCCGCTGGAAGGCGATCCGGCTCCAATACGTTCCCGTAACCTATGCCGACAAGATCGTAAAGGGGATGTTTCCGACGGTCCCGAACGTCGTTCCGTCCACGAACCCTTACATGCCCAACCGTGGTTATGCCTGGTTGCCGCGCATTCGGACCTTCGCCGATCAGCGGACGAATTCGCTCCTGGTCGAGGCGGGCAAGAACGATATGCAGGAGGTCGAACGGCTTCTTCGCGATTTGGACATTTTCGAAAGCGGCCCGCAATTGACCGTCAAATCGTTCAAGATGCGGAATTCCCTCGCTGCCGATCTGGCGGCGACATTGACGCAGATTCTTTCGCCCGGAGCGACCGGAATCGGTGTCGCCGCCGACACGAAAATACCGGGGTTCTTGATTGAAAAAGTGGATGCCGGGGAGCGGCGAATCATCGAATCGGGAATTTTGTCCGATGTCAAGATCGTGCCGGACGCCCGCAACAACGTCATTGTCGTAACCGCCCCGCAATACGCGATGCCGTTGATCGAGGAAGTGATCACCATGCTCGATATTCCCTCGGCGGTCGCACAAATCAAGATATTTCAAATCTTCAACGGCGACGCCAAGCAGCTTTTGAGCGTGTTGACCTCGATCATTCCCGCCCAACTTCAAGGGCAACTCGGGCCGCAACTGGCCGGGACGGAGGGGGAGGATAAATTCGTTCCCTTGCGGTTCTCACCCGATTCGCGGACGAATACGATCATCGCGACCGGTGCGGAAAAGGATTTGAAGGTGGTCGAAGCGCTCATCAACCGTTTGGACAGCGACGATGCGGACCGGCTGCGGACCCACAAGGTTTACCAGCTGAAAAACGCCCAGGCGAGCGATATCGCGCAGGCGATTCAGAGGTATATGAGCGAGAAACGGAATCTCAATGAAATCGCGCGGGGCGCGGTCAGTCCTTATCTGCAGCTGGAAGAAATGATGATCGTGATTCCGGAGCCGACGAGCAATTCGCTGATTATCGAAACGATGCCGAAACATTACGACGAGGTCGAGGAGTTGATCATGAAGCTCGACCGGGCTCCGGATCAGGTCATGATCCAGGTTTTGATCGCGGAGGTGACCTGTTCGGACACCGACGAGCTCGGGATGGAGTTCGGGATTCAGGATTCGATTCTTTTCAACCGGAGCACGTTCGACAAATCGGTCAGCGGCACGAAGAAAACGACGACGACCAACGGCGGGATCACGACGGTGGTCGAGGAGCCGATTTACGTCCCGGCGGGGGACGGCTCACCCGGATTTCTCTTCAACGACGATTCGCAGACGAACGGCAATTCGATGGGGAACGATCTCAATGCCCTGTCCTACCCGACGGTGGGGACGGTCGCCCCGCAGCTTTTGACGAATTTCGCGACGGGCCGGGTCAACACCGACGCCGGATTCGGCGGGATGGTGTTTTCGGCGAGCAGCGATGCGGTCAACATCATGATCCGCGCCTTGCAGGAAACGAAGCGGCTGGAGATTCTTTCGCGGCCGCAGATCATGGCGATGGACAACCAGCTGGCGTTTATCCTGATCGGCGAAAAGGTTCCCCGGGTCGCCGGAGGCGTCACGAACTCGACCGGATACACCAGCAACGTCGAAATGGAAGAGGTCGGGCTCATGCTGATGGTAACCCCGCGTATCAGCCCGGAACGGAAGGTCCTGATCAGTATCGGGGCGGAAAAATCGAAAGTCGGGAACCTGGTCGACGGGATTCCGATTCCCAACTCCTCGGGCGGTTCGGTCATGTCGCCGAAAATCAGCGCGATCACGGCGATGACGCAGGTGAGCGCCGCCGACAACGAAACGGTGGTGCTCGGCGGGCTTTTGACGAAAGACACTCAAAAAGTGCACCGGCAGGTGCCGCTCCTGGGGGACATTCCGGTTCTCGGGAAGCTGTTCCAATACAACAGCAGCACGATTCGAAAAACGGAATTGTTGATTATTTTGACGCCTCGCATCATCAGCAGCGGCGAGGACGCGGAACGGGTCAAGCGGGAAGAGGCCGCCCGAATGAGCATGAGCTTGCGGGATGTCGTCCGGATGCACGGTTCGCCGAGCAGCGACATCGGCATTTGGGATGCGACGGCCGAGCAGCCGGTGACCGGCGGAGTCGAGCCGGTTTATCCCGCTCCGGTTTTGATGCAGGAGCTGACGCCGATCGAGACGCCGAAGCCGCAGCCGATTCCGCGAGGCGAGTGAGACGCGGAGAGACGGGAAGGTGCCGGGGTACCGGCTAAATGTAGATTCAATGATAAAAAAGATTTCAATCATGCGACAGAGATTTTTGTTTTTCTTTGTATTGATTCCGTTGTTCGGCGGGTGCAATTCCGTTCCCGCCCCGCAATCGTTCAAGGAGATTTTCGTTGAAGAAAAACCGAAAACGCCCCAAAGGATGGCCGGTTTCTGGAATTGTTATTCCCAAACCTCCGAAGACGGCTCCGTCCTCCGCGGGGTGGGAGGGCGTGTCCTTTTTTATCCGGATAACAAATCGAAGAAACCGGTCAAGGTCGACGGCGAAATGACGGTGTTCCTGTTCAACGCCGAGAACGAACTGCCGGAATTGAGCAAACCGTTCCGGCAGGCGATTTTCAAGCCGGAGACGATCGAGTTGCATTACCGCAAGGACGACAACGGGCTCAACGGCTACGAATTTTTCATTCCCGTCGACAGCATCGACAACGAGGAAATGAACCTTTTGGTGTTGGCGAAATTCATCGACAAACGCAAAGGGGAATCGATTTCTTCGAGTTCCACTCCCCTGGTCCTGATCGGGAAGCCGAAAACGCCGAAAAAATCGATGCACCCGGAGAGCGATTTTCCCGAAGCCTTGGCGCGGGAAAATGCGAGGAACCGGGCCGGAGAACCCGACGGCGAAAGAGACCGCAACGACGGGCGTAGGTACGGCGACGAACGGAGCCGTGATCGGGACGATGCCGGCGGGGCGATTCGGCAGGTGGGTTACCGATCGACGAAGGAAGCCCGGTATCCCGATGAGGAGGACTCGCGGGAACGGGTTTCCCGTCAAATCGAATCGATTACGTTGCCGGATTATTATACGCGGGCCTTAATCAACGACGAAAGGGAACGCCAAGGCCGAAGCTCCCGGTATGTCGGAGACGAAGGAACCTCGAATGGGAATCGCGGATCAATCGATTCCGCCGAGGCGGTTCGTCCTTATTTTTACGAAGAAGAAATCGAAGAAAGCAATTTTCCTTACCGCTCCGAGAAAGAATCGTTCGGGCGTTTCGAGCAGGAAAGGAGCCTCTCCCGCCTCGCCGCCCGGGAGGCGAGAGAGGCGGCCTGGGAATCACGCGGTCGGACTAACGCGACCCGCCCGGGCTATCGAGAGGCGGAGCGAGCGTCGGAGTATTCGGACGAGGCTTCGGAGCGGCCGGCGCGTTCGGCCGTTGAGCCTCCAATGAATCCAAGAGACTGGAAGAAGAATTTCCTAAATTCAGCGAATTCGATGCGGGAAATTCCGCGGGAGACGGAACGGGAGAATTCGACGGCTCCGGCGTACTCCCGATCCGGAGCTCGTTCCGAACCCGGTCGATCCCCGGCTCCATCTTCACCATCATCTCGACAACCGACCTATCCCGATCGGACGGAACGGTTCCCTGCAGGACCAGAGTCTCTTCTTGAAGCTCAAGTGTTATACGGCCCCCCCCGAGGGCGTTGAAGCGGGATTGAATGCCCCTGTTGAGTCGGACGATCCGTTGCCGCAATTCGGCTTCCCCCAAGCTCACCGGATATTCCTTGAAATCGATCGCGAGCCGGGGCGGGTACATGCGATCGGAGAGTTCGACGGTTCCCATGTTTTCGTCGATCGCATCGACGATCATGTTCGAATAATAATCTTCGCCCGTAAAATCTTCCGCCGTGAGCCGGGGAGTGCTCTCAAAGCCGCCTGTTTCGCGCATCACCGCCCCGAGTCGTGAGCCCATCCCCCCTTCGGGCCCGGCCAAGGCGCGAAGTTTGTTGATCGGGGAATCCCGCATCATCTTCTTGGTCATCACGCTGATCCCGACGTTCGACATCACGTCTTCGACGGTGCCGCTCCCCATGATATCCTCTCCGCTGGAGAAAAAGGCGTTCGTTTGCTCCGCCGCCCCGGTCGTTTGGGTTACTCCCAATAAAACAAGACAGGCAAGGCAGGAAAAAAATATCGAAAATACTGAATATCGTGTCATGGGAAAGGTTACGTGTTCAAATTTGTTTTCTGACTACACCCCATTCTGAAAGTGTACCACACTTTCGGCTGAAATCAAATCTTTCAGGCTGGTTGTTCCGAAACCGATTTTCCGGTATAAGAAGACGATTACAGAGTTTAGCCGAGCGGCGCAGACGCCGGTGCTCCCCAACCCCTGATTGCCCATGTTTATCGGCCCGGTTTTTACCCGAGAAGTGACGATTGCCCCGCGACGACCTCAAACCTTCGTCGTTCGGGTCGTCTACGGTTTGCTCCTGCTGCTGCTCGTCTCAACCGCCTGGTTGGTTGTAACCGGAACGCAATTGATCCGGGACACGGGGGACTTCGCCCGCTTCGCCTCGACGCTCTTTCTGCTCATCGCCCCGCTGCAGTTGGTGCTGACCGTCTTTTTTTCCGCCCTGCTCCCGGCCGGAGCCGTCGCCCAGGAAAAAGACCGCAAAACGTTGATCCTGCTCCTTTTGACCCGAATGTCGGGCTCGGAGCTCGTTCTCGGAAAATTGTTGGCCAGCCTTTTGAACGTCTTTTCGATCATCGTCATTTCGCTCCCCGTTTTGATGCTGACCGCGATTTTGGGCGGAATCTCCTACCCGCAAATCGTCCGGGTCCTTTTGGTGACGTTTTTCGCCGCCCTCGCCTGCGGCTCACTCGGGTCGTGCATCGCCCTTTGGCGCGACAAAATGTTTCAGGCTTTGGCGACGACGGTGCTGATTCTCGTCTTTTGGTTCGGTTTCTGGGAAGCGGTCGGCTTCGGCCTGTTCGGGCAAAGCTGGTTCGGGTTTTCCAGCACTTCGATCGCCGTCGCCTTCAGCCCTTGGCGGGCCGTTCTCGCCGCCTGCGGGCCGGTGATCGATTGGACGGCGGCCGATCAGGGGCTCGTCGGCCGGTTTCTCGCTTTGCTCGGGCCGATCCGGGAATTTCTCGCCGTCTGTCTCGGTTTGACGATTTTGATCAACGGTATCGCGATCGGTCGGATTCGCATTTGGAACCCGTCGCGGGAAACTCAAAGCGTAACCCGGGAGGAAGACACTTGGCGCAAAGAGTATGAACCCGCCGCCGCAATCGCCGAAACGACCGCGGAAACGGCGGAAGCCGAGCGTTATCTTGAATCGAAGGAGCCGGGCAAGGTCCGACACGCCTGGGACAATCCGATCATCTGGCGCGAAATCTGCACCAAAGCCTACGGCAAGCGAATGTGGATCATCCGGGCCGCCTACCTGCTGTTCTTCGCGATGTGTGCGATCGTTCTGTTTGGAGTGCTGAAAAACAACGTCGCGGTTTCGATCGACCAATGGGCCGGGCCGATGATCCCGCTCTTTTTGCTTTCCCTCGTCCTGGTCAACGCTCAGGCCGTCACCTCCCTGACCTCCGAGCGGGACGGCGGGACCTTCGATCTGCTCCTTGTGAGCGACATCACCCCGAAAGAGTTCGTTTACGGTAAACTCGGCGGGGTCTTTTGGAACGTCAAGGAGATGGTGCTCCTGCCGATGCTCCTATGCGTGTACCTGTATTGGAATCGCGGGATCGACTTGACCCTTTTGTCGTTCATTTTCGTCGGGCTCGTCGTTTTGTACGCGTTTGTCGCAATGGTCGGGGTTCATATCGGAATGCATTACCTGAACACCCGCAGCGCCGTCGCGATGAGCCTCGGGGTCATCTTTTTCCTCTTTATCGGAATTTCGACCTGTATGTGGATCATGGTCGCGTTCAGCGGTTCCTTTGAAACGCAGCTGCAACCGTTCCTTGCCTTTATGGTTGGCGGCGGAATCGGGCTGTACGTAACACTTGGGGCGAAGAATCCCTCGAGCGCGATCCTTTTGGCGTCGTTTATCCTGCCGATCGCGACGTTTTATGCGATCACCAGCCTGCTCTTGGGCCAATATCACCTCGTTTTTATCGCCGTGCTCGGGGCCTACGGTTTTACGACGCTCTCGATGTTGATCCCGGCGGTCGACGAATTCGACGTCGCAACCGGCCGAACGACCGCCGATTGATCCGGTCGGTTGTCGGGAAGAGCTTCGCGAGGCATTTTCATACTCAATCATCGTTGACGCTCAATTATGAACCTGTTTCTCGGAATCGATCTCGGCTCGACCTCGCTCAAGGCGATCATTTACGATCAGCGCGGCAATCTCATCGCCCAAGGGGCGAGGCCGACGCTGCGGTTTCATCCGAATCCGGAACACCCGGAATGGACGGTTTGGGACCCGGAACAAATCTGGAACGACACCGCCGCGGCCGTGCGCGACGCCGTCGGCGGGCTGGGCGATCCCTCGGCGATTCGTGGGCTGGCCGTCACCGGCATGGGAATGGACGGCGTTCCGATGAGCGAAGACGGACAATGGCTCTACCCGTTTATCAGTTGGCACGACCCGCGAACCAAGCCGCAGTTCGACTGGTGGTGCGAGCACATTACCCCGGAAAAAACGTTTTCAATCGGCGGCAACCCGGTTTGGCCGATCAACTCCGCCCTGCGAATGCTTTGGGTCAAAGAAAACGAGCCGGACATTTTTCGCCGAACCTATAAATGGTTGTTGATCGAGGATTTCCTCAATTTTCGGCTGAGCGGAAAGTTTAGCACCGACTACAGTATGGCCTCATGCACGATGCTGTTCGATCAGACGAGGCAAACCTGGTCGGACGAACTGTGCACGCTGTCCGGCATTCCGCGATCGATCCTGCCCGAGGCGCTCCCGAGCGGCAGCCGGCTGGGGGAAATCACCCCCGAGGCGGCCCGGGCGAGCGGTCTGCGGGTGGGGACGCCGGTTTTTTTAGGCGGGCACGATCACCTGTGCAGCGGCATTCCGGTCGGGGCTTTTCGCAACGGCTCGGTGATGGACATCACCGGCACGTGGGAAACGGTTCATATTATTTCGGAGCGGAAGGACGCGGCCGGCGCGGCTTCGAGCACTCCCCTCCCCTCCCCTCCCACGGCCCACGCACTCGACCCTTCGCTCGCCCGTCGGGGGGTGACGGTCCAGTCGCATGTCGTTCCGAACCGCTATTCGATGTGGGGCGGCAACCCGGCCGGAGAGATGCTCGAATGGTACCGCCGTGAGTTCGCCTCCGCCGTCCGGCCGGACGGGTCGCTGGAACTTATGGATTGGAAAACGCTGATCGACCTGGCCGCCGCCTCCTCGCCCGGAGCGGGGGGCGTCCTCTTTTTGCCGCATCTTGGCGGATCGTCCTGCCCGACGGTCGACCCCCGGTCGCTCGGGGTTTTTACCGGCATGAGCAGCCGGAGCCGACAGGGGGACATGGTCCGGGCCGTTTTCGAGGGGCTCGGCTTCCAGTTTCTCGAAACGGTCCGGGCGATGGAGCAGGCGACCGGGGTCGCGGCCTCGGAGCTGATCGCCGTCGGCGGGGCGATTCGCAACACGTTTTGGATGCAGAACAAGGCGGACATGATCGGCCGGTCGCTCCGGGTGCCCGAAGTCGAAGAGGCGACGGTGCTGGGGGCCGCGATCCTGGCCGGGATCGGTTCGGGGGTGTACCGGGACGCGGAAGACGCCTTCGCCCAGGTCGCCCGGGAGAGCACGCTTTACGAGCCGAACACGAAGTTGACGCCGCTTTACGCCGAGCTATTCGAACTGTACCGGGAACTGTACCGGGCGACGGCCCCGATCAACCACGTGCTGTTCGAACGGAACCACGCGCGAGGGGGGCAAGAGGGTGCGTAGTAATTGAGAAAAGGTAGGCGACCGACCTCCGGGCGGTCGCGTCGGCGCAGTCGACCAAAACTTAGAGAGTGGTGCGGATTACCGCACGTTGCCGCCCGGAGGTCGGCAACCTACCTTGCTCGCAATTGATCGCAATAAGACAATCGGCCGTCTCCCCTAATTCTTGATTCCCAGCTTTCGGTTGTCGGTCACACGCTGGGCCTTGCCCTCAAAACGTTGCAAGGATTTCGGCGGCATCAGCTCGATATTCATATGCAAGCCGGTGATCTGTGCGATCGCATGCACGATCCGGTCCTTCAACTGGGTCATGTCCGAGAGCTTGTCCGAAAAGACCTCGGGCAACACCTCGACCCGAACGGTGATCTCGTCTAGCGTTTTCGGCCGGTTGACCTCGATCTGGTAATGCGGGGCGGCCCCTTCGACCGCGAGCAACGCTTCCTCGACCTGCGAGGGAAAAACGTTGACCCCTCGGAGAATGAGCATATCGTCGCTCCGGCCGACCACGCGGGACATCCGGCGGGTCGTTCGGCCGCAAGGGCAAGGCTCGTCGATGATCCAAGCGATGTCGCGCGTCCGGTACCTGACGACCGGCATCGCTTCCCGGGAGAGGGTCGTGATCACCAGTTCGCCGGTCTCGCCGTCGGGAACCGGCTTCAACGTGTCCGGATCGACGCATTCGAAAAGAAAATGGTCTTCCTGAATGTGCATGCCGATCTGCGTCATACACTCCCCGCAAACGCCGGGGCCGATCACTTCGCTCAGGCCGTAATTGTTGAACGCCTTAATCCCGAGCGATTGTTCGATGCTTTCCCGCATTTGATCGGTCCAGGGTTCCCCCCCCAACTGGGCCATTTGCAGCGGCAAGGACGCCGGGTCGATCCCTTCTGCCTTGACCGCCTCGCCGATTGTCAGGGCATAGCTCGGCGTGCAGACGAGCAAATCGGCTTTCATATCGGCAAGCAGCATGAGTTGGCGTTTCGTGTTGCCCGAGGCGGCCGGAATGACTGCGGCTCCGATCCGTTCGACGCCGTAATGCAGGCCGAACCCGCCGGTAAACAGCCCGTAGCCGAACGCAATTTGGACGGTGTGATGCGGTTTCAGGCCGCCGGCGACGAGAAACCGGGCGCAAAGGTTACTCCAAAGTTTCAAATCGGCCGCCGTGTAGCCGACCATCGTCGGTTTTCCGGTCGTGCCCGAAGAGCCGTGGTATCGGACGACCTGATCTTTCGGCACGGCCATAAACCCGAGCGGATAACCTTCCCGCAGGTCGGATTTGGTCGTGAACGGCAGTTTGACGATGTCTTCAACCGATTGGATCGATTCTGGCGTGATCCCCATTTCCTCGAATTTCTGCCGGTAGAACGGGATGTTGGCAACCCGGCGAACGCACTCCCGAAGCTTGAGAAACTGGAGCGCCTTCAGCTCCTCGCGCGGCAGGGTTTCGTTACGGTCCAAAATCAGCGGTTGATACGGTTGAATCAGATGCATGGGAGGCGGGAGGAAAGGAGAAATAACAAAGGGGTGAATTTGTTGCAATTCGTGAGTTTACCACAACGGCCCCGGGGATTGCAACCACTCTCGGCCGGTCGTTACGGTCTTTTTCTTTCGGAATCGGCATATTTTAACACGGCGGGAAAAAAATCGGCGATCTCGCCGCCGCCCGGGGAAAACGGGGTGTTGCAATTTCTTTCGGGAATTGCTCTAATGCCGGGAGGAAATTTTTTGGATTATCGCCTTCATTTCGCGGAATGTCGATTCGTTTCGCGGGGTACCGAAAAATTCCGCGGAGTACCGGCTAAATTTTTGAACCCTCATTTCAGGAGAACGATCTTATGTCCCAACTTCCCGATTATGTCGCTTCGGCGAAACCGAATCCGAAAGACAACCGCGCTCCGTGGTTGACGACGACCGCGGCGACCTATGCCGGCATCATGCTCTGGTTCGTTTTTTGGCAAGACGTTCCCTCCGGAGGCCAGCCCGTCGCCGGCGGTGTCCTGACCCAGGGGCTACCTTTGGCGATCGGCTCGCTCGTTTTGGCGGCGTTTCTTTGCCATTTTCTTTTCTTCATGGTCCCGGGCATGCTTGGGCTGAAAACCGGTGTGCCGCTGACCGTGGTCGGGACTTCGACCTTCGGCGTCAAGGGCGGCTACATCATGCCGGGGTTCCTGATGGGCGTGCTGCAGTTCGGGTGGTTGAGCGTGGGAGCCTTCTTCGCCGGTTTCCTCTTGGCCGATATCGCCGGTTTCCCGTCGAATTTAGGTGATGCGACGACGCCGATGAGCCTTTCCTCGGCCCATATCGCGATCAGCGTTGCCTGGATTCTCGTCGCGACGTTCGTCGGCATGATGGGCGTTCGTTATGTCGGAGCCGTCGCCTCGTTTACGCCAATCCTACCGATCATCGTTCTCGTGCTCCTGCTCGTCAAAACAATGGGCGGAGTCGGCGGTTTCAGCGTTGAGACGATGATGGCCGAAGAAGCGACCAAAGCCCAGGCGGCGGGCGAAGCGGTCAAGGCCGTAACGCTGTACGGCAGTCAAACGCTCGGCGTCCTCTCGCTGGTCTGCGCTTACGTGATCGGCTTTTTCGCGACGGCCGGAGCGGCCGGTGTCGATTTCGGTTCCAACAACAAGGACGCCAAATCGGTCCAGTGCGCCGGGCTCGTCGGGATCGTCCTGGCGACCGTCGTAACCGGGGTGATCGCCCTTTTGGCCGTCGCGGGGGCCCAGCAAGCCTTGCCTGAAACGATGCGGACGGCCTATACCGTAACCGCCCTGTTCAATAATATTTTCGGCGATCAAATGGCGAAAATCTGCATGCTGTTGCTCGCGATCGCGGCGTTCCCGTCCTCTTGCTTCCCGACCGTTGTCGCCGCGAGTGCTTTTAAGACGACGTTCCCGAAGATCAATCCGGTCATCACCTGCGGGCTCGGGGTGTTGGCGGCGATCATTTTGGCCGTGACCGGTCTGGCCGGCAAGGCGGGAGACGTTTTTACGGTGATCGGGGCTTCGTTCGGCCCGATCTGCGGGGCGATGGCCGCCGATTATCTCCTTTCCGGTCGCAAATGGGCCGGACCACGCGAAGGCTTCAACGCGCCCGGTTGGATCGCCTGGTTCTTCGGCTTTATCGTCGGCGGCGCACCGTTGGTTGTTACGAAATTTCTCGGTCAAACGATGCCGTTCGAGATTCCCTGCCCTCCGCTTGCCGCGTTCGTCGTCGGCTTCGTCCTGTACATCGTTTGTGCAGGAATCGGCTTGCAGTCGAAAACCCTCGACATGCCGCAGCGTATTGATTCCTAGGAAGTGAGAAGTGGAAAGTGGGAAGTGTTGAGTTGGAAGTCGTCTCTTCCCACTTCTCACTTCCAACTTCCCACTAAACGAAGTTCCCCAGCGGGTCGGTTTCTTGTTCGCCGGCCCAGCATTCGATGTCGGGGAACGTCTCGCCGATCTGCAGAGCGAGCCGCTCCAGGGCGAAGCGTTCGCTCGCGAAATGCCCGGGCAGGATGAGCGAAACCCCGAGCGCTTTCGCGTCCAGGTAAGTGTGAAACCGCGTCTCGCCGAGCAAAAGCGCTTCGGCCCCGGCCGCGGCGGCCGGTTCGAGGAATTCTCCCGCCGCCCCGCAGGCGATCGCGAGTCTTGAAATCATCTCCCGGCCCGCATCGACGTATTGCAGGTTCGGAATCTTAAGGGCCGACCGCACGTTTCGGAGCAGCTCGAAAAACGGGAACGGTTCAGATAATCTCCCGAATCGGCCTGCACTGCCGCTGAGCGGGACGATTTCTTGCATGCCGAGCCGTTCCGCCAACTGCCGGTTGATCCCCCGATCCGCGTTATCGTGCGAAGTGTGCGGGCTGTAGAGTGAAATTTTCGCTCCGATCAGTTCCCAAAGCAGCCGCCCGGTTGGCGTTTCGACCGTGATCCGCTTCAGGGAATGAAACGGGAACGGGTGGTGCGAGACGACCAGATCAGCCTCCCGCTCGACCGCCTCGCGGGCCGTTTCCGGGGTCAAGGTGAGGCAGGTCATGATTTTTCGGACCGGCCGACCCGGATCGCCGATCAGGAGACCGACATTGTCCCAAGTTTCCGCGAGTTCGGGCGGAAACCGATATTCGAGGTAGGCGAGAATTTCCTGGAGTTTGGGCATGAGAGGGGCCGAGGGAGCAAGATTATTTCAATGATGTTCATAAAAAAAGAGCCGTAAGTGTAGTCGGTATTCCGACGTAACTTACGGACCTTGTACCAGGTCCGCAAGTTTCGCTTCGCTACACATGCGGTTCATTTTTGCTCGTCCTTGCAGAGTTTGTACTCGATGCTCTCGATCAACGCTTCCCAGGACGCTTCGATCACGTTTTCGTTGACGCCGACCGTTCCCCAAACGTCTTGGCCGTCGGTGTTCTCGATCACGACCCGGACGCTCGCCCCGGTCGCCGCCTCCGAGTCGATCACGCGGACCTTGAAGTCGATCAGCTTGAGGGCCGCGAGGTTCGGAAAAAGCGGTTCGAGCGCCTTCCGGATCGCGTTGTTGAGGGCATCGACGGGGCCGTCCCCCTCGGCGACCTCGTGCTTGATCACATCGCCGATCCGGAGTTTGACCGTCCCCTCGGTGATTAAGGCCCCGTCTTCGTCCGCTTCGACGTTGACATGATAATTGAGCCGTTCGAAATGCGGCTTGTACGTCCCGGTACACTTGCGGACCAGCAGGTCGAACGAACCTTCCGCCGCCTCGAACTGGTACCCTCGGGATTCCTTGGAAACGATTTCCGAGAGGATCCGCTGCATCAGCTTTTCGTCGTGTTGGATGTTGTACTTCGTCGTAACGGCGACGATGTTCGAGCGGCCGGAGAGTTCGGAGATCAGGACCCGGCGTTCGTTGCCGACCGCTTCGGGGGCGATATGTTCGTAAGCCGAGGTGTTGCGGGCGATGCCGCTGACGTGCATTCCCCCCTTGTGGGCGAAGGCGCTTTTGCCGACGAACGGTTGGTGCAAGGGGACGTGCTTGTTCAGCATTTCGTAAACGTAGCGGGAGAGCTCCGTCAATTTTCCGAGCGAATCCTCGCCGAGCAGTTCGTACTGGCCCTGTTTTTTAAGCAGCAGGTTGGCGATCACGGCGATGAGATCGGCGTTGCCACAGCGTTCGCCGAAGCCGTTGATCGTCCCCTGCACCTGAGATGCCCCGGCGTCGATCGCGGCCAACGTGTTGGCGATCGCGAGGCCGCAATCGTTGTGCGTGTGGATGCCGATCGGAACTTCGATGTTGGCGATCACGTCCTGCACCGCGGCGGTGATTTCTTCTGGCATACTCCCGCCGTTGGTGTCGCAGAGGACGATCGTTTCGGCTCCGGCGTGGGCGGCCGTTACGAGCGCGCGAATCGCATAGGCCGGGTTCGATTTCCAGCCGTCGAAAAAATGCTCCGCATCGAAAAAGACGCGGCGGTTTTGCGACCGGAGGTAATCGACCGTTTCGGCGATCATCGTGATGTTTTCTTCGAGCGAGGCTTTGATGACCTCTTCGACCTGAAAGGCGGAGGATTTGCCGACGATCGTGATAATTGGCGTTTCGGCCCCGAGCAGGGCGCGGAGCCCTTCGTCGTTTTCCGGCTTAACCCCTTTCCGCCGGGTCATACCGAAGGCGGCGATCCGGGTCGTTTGGAGCGGAGTTTGGGCGATTTTCGGGAAAAATTGGGCGTCTTTCTCGTTGGAGGCGGGATACCCTCCTTCGACGAAATCGAAGCCGAGGGCGTCGAGCCGTTGGGTTAGCATCAGTTTGTCCTGGAGCGAAAAATCGATCCCTTCGGCCTGCGAGCCGTCCCGTAGCGTCGTGTCGTATACCTGAATCCTGCGCATGGTAATTTGTAGAAAAGATTTTTTTGAAAAATTATTCCGTGCCGAGCTTTTCGAGCTTCTCGCGATAATTCGCTTCGGCCCGGTTCCAGTAATCCGCTGGAATCGCGGTCGTTTCTTCCAATTTGGCCGCGATGTTCGGCGAGAGCGGCAACCGGCCCTTCAGGAGTTGGATCAAGGCTTCGACGGACATTCCGGCTTTGTCGGCGAAATCCTCGACGTTCATTCCCATTTCGCTGATTTTCTCCCCCAGCGTTTCGCCCGGCGGTACGATAAACGGCGAAACGAACGGCACCTTGGTTGTCTTATTCGTGTCCAACATCTCTGGCCTCTTTTCTAATGGTAGTCGGTAATTTCAATGATGAGAACCGCTGTAATCCGCTTCCAATCCACCCCCCCGTCCGGCTTTGTCGGGATCGGATTGTGGTCCGGCTCGAAAACCAAACGGTTGGCTCCGTCGAGATTGGCGGCCAGCTGTCCCCAGCGGGTTCCTTTCAACTCATGCCAATGTCCCGGCAAGGCCCGCATCTGGTCCAAATCGGCCGCGTTGGCCAATTGTTCCAGCCGATGCTTCAATATCTTGGCGCCCGTCTCGCCGAACTCTTTTTTTCTGGCCTTCTCGGAAAGGCAAATGTCTCGCAATCGGCTATTGGTGAAAGAAATATCCATATTGTTTGCGAGAAAAATGACTCTCTTGCATTCTATCACAAGTCGCCGCTTCGTCCAGACAAGAGAGTGAACGCCTCTCGATTCAATTTTCGTACGACATGCGGTCGGATTGTCTGTTTATCGCGGTGCGCGTTCTTGGTAACATCGCCCGTTGTCGAGGTCATAAACGAATTTGATGAAGCCGCCGGCGCCCAATGTAACGCCGTCGAACCAGCCGTTGACGACGGTTCGGAAGCAGGACTCGTCCGTTCGGCCGGTCGGATCGACCTGACAGTTGTACCAAGAGCACTCTTTGTGTTGCGGGTGGGACCGTAAGTGACGACGCTGGAGCCGGATTTCCCGTTCCGGTTTTTGGTTGTTTTCAAGAAACGAGGCCCAATGCTCTTCGCCAAAGGTCCGTTCGACCAACTCCCGATCGGTTGCTTCGCTCAACTTGACGACGTCGTAGCCGAGAGATTTGGTAATGTCGAGAAAATCCGCTTCCGCGATGTCATACTCGTACGTATTCCCGAAGCAATTGGAGTAAAAGTAGGAGCAGTCGGTTCCCCGGGTTGTTCCCATCCATTTTAAGGAATGCGGCAGATGTTCGCCGGAACTCGAGTACGTATACCAGAGAAAAAAACCGGCGATAAAAGCGATGATCAGCAACAACACCGAACAAAAAACGATACAGCAGCACCCGGCTGTGGAAAGGCGGGGTCGCTTGGCAGGCCGTTTGTCTTCGGTATTACTTTGCTTGGAGGAGACGGGGTCAGCGCTCATGATCCGTAAACTGAATTTCGGAAAAAAATTCGAATCGGGCAGCAGGCGGAAGTGTCAGCGCCCGGTTATCGAATACGGAAACACAGGACCAGCCCGGCGCTGACGCTTCAATCAAAATGACGAAAAAACATCACATGACTGAAATGTTATGACGTTTTTATTGTACCGGAGAAGTCAAAGTCGGCAATCCAATGTGGCGAAAGCATGTCGTTCGTTTGACGTACGGTGTGCGGTCGGATCGCCCGCTTATCGCGGTGCGAATTCCCGGTAACATCGCCCGTTGTCGAGGTCGTAGACGAATTTGACTCCGCCGCCAGTGGAACCCCGAGCACCGTCGAACCAACCGTTGATGACGGTTCGAAAGCAGGACTCGTCCGTTCGTCCGGTCGGATCGACCTGGCAGTTGTACCAATTGCACTCTTTGTGTTGCGGATGAGACCGTAAATGACAACGCTGGACCCGGACTTCCCGTTCCGGTTTTTGCCCATGCTCAAGATACTCGGCCCAGTGTTCTTTATAAACCGTCCGTTCGATCAGCTCCTGGTCGGTCGCTTCGCTCAACTTGACGACGTTGTAGCCGAGGGACTTGGCAATGTCGAGAAAATCCGCTTCCGGGATGCTGTACTCGCGTGTATTTCCCAGAGAATTGGAGTAATAGTAGGAGCAATCGGTTCCCTGGGTTGTCTCCATCCATTTTAAGGAATGTGGCAGGTGTTCGCCGGAAGTCGAATATGTCAACCAAAGAAAATATGTGACGGGAAGAGCGATAATCAGCAGCAACACCGAACAAAAAACGATACCGCAGCACCCGGCTGTGGAAAGACCAGGCCGTTTGGCTTTGGTGTTGTTTTGCTTGGAGGCAACGGGTTCAGCGCTCATGATTCATAAGTGCATTGTTGGCAACACGAGCCGGGGGCTGTGCCCCCGACTGTTTCCGTCTTGCGTGATTGTCTTTCCTCGCTGTGAACGGGTCGGGACCGCAGGTCCCGGCTCGTGTGCGCTAACCGCGTAAAATGCCGCGAACCATTTTGGTTAATTTCGGTTCCGCTCCGTTGGCGGTCGCGATGATCTCTTCGATGTTGCCCGGCTTGAGCGAGTCGGGCAGGCACATGTCGGTGATGATCGAGAAACCGAGCACCCGCATCGAACAGTGAACGGCGACAAGCACTTCCGGAACGGTCGACATGCCGACGACATCGGCCCCGATCCCCCGCAGGAAGCGGTATTCGGCCCGCGTTTCCAGGTTCGGCCCCAGGACGGCGACGTACACGCCCTTGTGGGCCGGGAAGTTCTCTTTTCTCGCGATTTCGAGAGCCTGCTCAATCAACGCGTGGTCGTAAGGGGCGCACATGTCCGGGAAACGCGGGCCAAGCCGGTCGTCGTTGATCCCGAGCAGCGGATTGATCCCCATCAGGTTGATGTGATCCTCGATCACCAGAATGTCCCCTTGCTTGTGCTGCGGGTTCATTCCCCCGGCCGCGTTTGAGACGATCAGCAGATCGGCCCCGAGCTCCTTGATCACGCGGATCGGGAACGTCAAAATCTTGGAATCGTAGCCTTCGTATGCATGAAAGCGGCCTTCCATTGCGACGACGCTCTTCCCTTCCAGCCGGCCGAGAACGAGGTTCCCGGCATGGGTGAGCACCGTCGAGCGGGGAAAGTGCGGGATTTCCTCATAAGGAATGACACATTCGGCTTCGATCTGCTTCGCGAGGTTGCCGAGTCCCGTGCCGAGGACGAGACCGACCTGGGCCTTTTTGTTCCAACGTTCGCGAATAAAACGGACCGATTCTTCGATTTGCGAATAAAGATGCAACATAGATTTCGTGGTGTTTGAGAAAGGGATGGTACGTTGCGACCGGCATTGATGAGCCCAAGAGCCCTTTGAGCCGGTACTCCGCGTCAGAGAAATTATTCGATTTCAATCTCCGCCGGGGCGATGAGCCGGGCCGTTTCGGCGGAACCGCTCCAAATCGGCAGTTCGATTTTCGTCGCCTTCCAGCCGGAATGCATCAGCTTGCCTTTGATGGGCGGTTTTTTCGAGAGATTGCCGGAGAGTTGGCAAAGGGACTGATTTTCGTCCGTGATTTCGACAGGGCTCCCCTCCGCTTCCGAAAAGAGAGGTTCGAGGGCGAAAAAGCGTTGCAGCACTTTTTCGCAGCCGGAATGCACCGATCGGGCGGCGGCGCCGATTTGGGCATCGGAATACTCGGAGAGCGGTTCCCGGACGAAATCGACGAACCGGGCTTCCCGTTGCAAGGCGGCGAGGAGGGTGATCGATTCGCTTTGGGCAACCGTCGGGATCGGCGCGGACCTCGGCGGAATCCGCATGGTCTCTTGTTCCGAATAATCATCGCTCTCGGAGAGCTCGATGGGGGTCGGTCGCCCTGGCGGAGCCTGATCGAGGGCCAAGGCGATCCGTTGGGCCGCCGAGCGGTTGAAAAGTGCCGCGAAAAATGCACGTAGTGCCGTTAAAAGACGCATTGATCCGATTGAGAATAGTGATGGAAAACCGGAAAACCGATTCCGGCGATGCCGTTTCGCCGGTTCCTCATTATGGTGCAGCTTGCCGCAAAAGTCAATCTCGGACCACGTGAGTGCAAGAGGATCAGTAACAGGCCTCAGATCGAAACGAGTTCGTTGTAGAGCGTCTCGATCGCCTCGCGGCGGATCGTGTTCATTTTTTCGGCGAACCCGATGAGCAACGAAAGATCGCAAAGGCGGTTGATCTGCCGCGGGACGCCTTGCGTCAAATCATGAATCAGCCGCGCGGCTTCGGCGCTAATCACCTCCCGTTGGCAGCCGGAAACCATCATCCGATGAGCGATGTATTGGTCGGTTTCCCGGTCGGAAAACGGCGACAAAAAGCATTTCGCCTCGAT
>JAVBQI010000079.1:0-3658 GCA_031549145.1 Thermoguttaceae bacterium
ACCGGCCCGGAATGAGGGTCTTTGATTTTCTCCCCTTCTCCGGCCGGTTTGATATGAACGAATTGGTAATAGACGACCGGTGTTTGCAGCATCGCGACGAACCAACTGATCCCGAGGGAAATCGCGACGACGATAAACAGATCGCGGCAATACTCCCCGGTATCATCGGGCGAAAGATAGACGGGCAAAAACGCCAACGCCCCGACGATCGTCGCCCCGAGCAGTTGGCTGCCGACGTGCCGGGCTCCTTCGATGCAGGCGTCTTTGCGGTTCATTCCCCGTTGCATGTTGACCAGGATCATATCGCCGATGACGACCGCATCGTCGACGAGAATCCCGAGCGCGACGATAAACGCTCCGAGCGAGGTTCGCTGGAGCACGACCCCGAGCGGATGCAGGACGCAAAGCGTCCCGAAAATCACGACGAGCAGGCTGCCGGTGATGAGCAGCCCGCTGCGCAGGCCCATCGCGATCATCACGACGATCGTTACGATGATGATCGCTTCCCGCAGGTTGTCCTCGAATGTTTTGACGGCGACGACGACATTGTCCGGTTGGTAACAGACCCGGTCGAGTTCGTAGCCCGTGGGAAAGCCGGCCAAGACCTCATCGGCCCGCTTTTGAACGAGTTTGCCCATTTTAATCACGTCCCCGCCGCTGATCGGGGCGATCGCGATCGCGACGGACGATTTCCCGTCGGACCGCATGATCTCGTCCGGCGGGTCGGCGTAGGTTCGTTCGATCGTCGCGATGTCGCGAAGCCGGATCGGCTCGCTGGTTCCGGAACCCGAGGGGGAAAGCATCGCCGCGACGGACGCGTTGTTCCCCCCCATCGTTGCGGCGGCGATCCCCTCGCCGATGTAGTCGATCAGTCCGTTCGGGATAATCAAATCGCCGATCTCTTCGATCGATTCGAACCGGCCGGCGGGTGTGAGCCGGATATCGTCGGACCCGATGGTCATCTGACCGGCATCGGTCTGCAAATTCTGCTGTGTCAGGGCGAGGGCGACCATCGCCGGATGTATCGCGAGGTTGGCCATTCGGCTGCGGGAAATGTTGATCTCGACGTTTTCCTGCCGGATGCCCCAAAGTTCGACCCGACCGACCTGATCGACGGTCAGGAGCTCGCGCTGCAGGTCCTTGGCCCGGTCCCGCAGTTCGGCGTCGGAAAAGCCGTCTCCGGAGAGGGCGAGAATGATCCCGTAAACGTCGCCGAAATCGTCGCGAACCTGCGGCGAGAAGGCTTCGATCGGCAACTCCGTCCGGAACTCTCCCATTTTGTTCCGCAAGTCCTGCCAAGCCTGTTTGAGATTTTGCGGCGGGAAATCATCCCGCATGTCGACGAAGATGAGCGAAAGCCCGGGCCGGGAGACCGCCCGGGTCGTCTTAACCCCCGCAACGCGGCGGATGTGCCGCTGCACGACTTCCGTGATCCGCGTATCGACTTCGGCGGCGCTCGCCCCGGGATAGACGGTTGCGACGACGGCCGTCTTGATCGTAAATTCCGGGTCTTCCAATCGCCCCATCGAGAAATACGACCAGATGCCGCCGACGACGATCAACGCGACGCAAAATCCGACGACGGTTCGATTTTCAAGAGCGTACTTGGGGAGCATGAGGAACGGAAAATTAAGAATTAAGAATTAGCATTTAGCCGGTACTCCGCGCTATTGTTCAACTTTGACGGTTTGGTTTTCGCGGAGCGATTTGGCTCCGGCGGCGACGATTTTTTCGTGCGGCTTCAGATCGCTCTCGATCTCCGCTTGAATGTGATCGATCCGAAGCAGCTTGACCGGGCGGCGAACCGTGCGAAACAGCTTCCCGCCGTTGGCCGGTTCGCCGTCGGCTGGTTTACCGTCGATCGGTTCAAGAACCCAAACGGCCGTGTTTTCCCCTTCGCCGAGGAGAGCGGCCAGCGGCACGGTTTGCGGCCGATTCGACCGGGCTAAATCAATGTAAACCATTGCCGTCATTCCGGGGAAAACAGAGCGTTTTTCCTCGCCCTGGTCCTTTTCCAAATCGACGCGAACCTGGAGCGGGTAAGTCTGCCGCCCACGTTGAACCGCCCGGCCGATCTCTTTCAATTGAGCGGGATAAAAGTAGCCGGGGTACGACTCGAATTCGACCCGATAGCCGCGAATGTCGTCCGTCCGAACGATCATTTCCTCCGGCAGGCTGACCGCGACGTCGATTTGGCTCGTGTCGACAAAGGAGGCGACGGGAATGCCCGGGGCGAGCACTTCGTGATCTTCCATAAACTTTTCGACGATCATCCCGTCGAAAGGAGCCTTCAGGAACGTGTCTTCGAGGGCGTTTTCGGCGGTATCCAAACTCGCTTTGAGCCCTTCGATCCGGGATTGGGCGGCGGCGATCTCTTCTTTGCGGGAGCCGGTTTTCGCCTTTTCCAATTCGTTTTCCAATGTTTCTTTGCTTCCTTTGGCCGTTTCGAACTGGGTCTTTGCCTGATCGTACTGCGATTGGGAGGCGACGCTGTCGGCCAAAAGGGCGGTAAAGCGGTCCAAATTCGTTTCGGCGGTTTCGTAGGCCGTTTGCGCCGCCGAAAGTTGCGATTCGAGCGAGGCGAGATCTTCCGGTCGGGCCCCGGTTTTCATTGCATCGAAAAGGGATTCCGCCGCCTGCAATTCGGTTTGGAGCCGTTTGACGGTAAGCTCGTAATCGCGAGGGTCGAGCCGGGCGACGATGCCGTCTTTCGGAATTTTCGCGCCGACGACGATTTTCGATTCAATGATTTTTCCGGGAATTCGAAAGGACAGTTTGGCGATTTGCGATTCTTTGGCGAACCCGGGGAACGATTTCGTTTCCCATTCAGGGGCGGCGGCGAACTCGATCACCCGGACGATCGGCAGGGGAGGCTGCGGCGGAATGGCATCGAGCCGGGCGATCCAACGGTACACCAGCAATCCGCACAGTACGGCGATGAGGCAACAACCGCCAATGGTGAGCAACCGCGTTTTTTTCGAATACTGTAGGGACATAAGTTTTAAGGCTGTAGGCTGTAGACCGTAGGCTGTAGGGTTGGTGGTTTGGAGTCAACGAGAAATGTTCGAAAAAAGTTTACGTCAAGGTTCTTCGGCCTGAAAGGGCGAGGAACATGTCAATCACACACTCTCTCTTAACTCCGCACCGCTGTAGGCTTTAGACCGCTGGACCGTCGAGTTCGCTTTCCAACCGTTCCCTAAATTCTATAGCCTACAGCCTATAGACTAGTATAGTACGAAAAAATTCGCTGGTTCCTATATCGCGAATTTTTGGTCTTTTCAAAACAATCCGTGCAACAAAACATTATATCCGGAATAATCACCACAAGGAATCTGTTGGAGCTTTTTCTCACTTGTTGGGAAGTCTCCGGACGATAAAATCAGACAGGTAAGGAAGCCTCTCTTGAAGGGATCTCAAGGATGAAACGTTTGATTTTGACACTTTTGTTGGTTCTTCTGTTCGCTCCGCTCGTGCAGGCGGAGACTTTGGAGCAAGCTTGGAAAACGGCGACGACGTTCAGCAATCGTCTCCGTGCCGAAGCGCACCAGGTCGAAGCCGCCCGTGCGGAAGTTCAACTCGCCCGATCGGCCCGTAATCCGGTTCTTTCCAATCATACCGCTTATACGGCTCTTTCCGATCAACCGGCTTATGTGATCGG